>JBDLIZ010000536.1:0-4469 GCA_039714615.1 Pseudomonadota bacterium
AGGGCCAGGAACAGATCCTTGAACACCGGCAGTTTCAGCAGCAGCAGAGCCAGCAGGATCTGCATGCCCAGGCCTGTGGCGACGGTCTTCCAGCTCGCGCCCGCGCGATTCTCGCTGACCAGCCAGGCGATGCCGGTGAGGGTCAGCAGGCCCAATATGCCCTGGAACATCTCTCTTACCCTTGTTGACGATGGCGGAATTGTACTGGATCACCCGGGGTCTCCGTGGTACCACGCATAACAAAAAGCCCAAAGCACCCCCGGTTTTTTATGCGCCTTCGGCTGGCTGTCGTGGTGGTGCATTGGTTAAGCTAGCGCAATAGTTGATTGGTGGCCGCGAGGCCCCGGGAGGACGAATGAGCCAGGAATCGGAAAAGGAACGGGAAATCCTGCAGGTGATGCGCAAGGTGCTCGCATCCATTGTCAAGGATACGACTCCCGCCCACCGCGGCATGAAACATCCCTTGTCCGATGGGACCATAGAGGACGTGCGCCAATGCCTGCGGTTGATCTCGGCGCGCGAGCGCGAGCTGGCGGATGCCGCCGGCGCGGCAGTGGAAAAGCCCTACTTCAGCGACGAAAAGCCGCCGGCGGAGGTGGTATCCATCGGCAGCCTGCGCAAGAAAAAGGACGACGCGGCAGACGACTGACCCTCATCTCACCGACGTGGTGGGGCGGCGCGAAACACGGCCTCATTCCAGGGAGAGGATAAAGCGACCCTCGCAGATGCCATTCTCGACCGCCTGCTGCGTGGCGCCCATCGTCCCGAACTCCGTGGCGAGCCACTGCGCAAACGTAACGCCAACTTGACTGATCGTGACCGCTCACAGTTAAAAACACACGCCAGCGTGACCCCGGTGTGCAAACCGGTCACCATCACCAAAACGCGCGGTCACGATCGCCGAAAAGCGCGTAGCGCTCTGATTATGTGAGGATACCCCGTGGATTGGCACCGAACAAACCTCGCGCCTGTGAGGCTGATGATCAATATTTTGCTACTGGTCATCACCACTGCTCTGTTCCTGTTTCTAAACGGTGGAATAGACGTCGGTTCCAACAATCATCACGGCTTAATTCCCGTCGTGCGCAGGATTCTTGACCCGTTTCACCTGCCTGGGGACTTCGGCATCGAACTGCGCTGGCATCACCACAAGGCATACGCCTACTTGGTAGCAGCGCTAGCGTGGGTGATGGGAGAGTTATGGGCGCTAGTTGCTCTGAAGATTAGCCAGACGTTTTTGTTGGTCACCGGATTGTGGGTTCTGTGTCGAGCCCTTGGAATCAATCGCGCAGGATTTCTTGTCGTTGCGCTTATGACCGCGACCAACGCAGCATGGACTGGCTTAGGCCTGGAGATCAACACTTTCGTCGGCAGCTCGGAAGCACAACCCACCACGCTTGCGCACGCGATGATCCTCGCGGCGGTTGCCAGCCTGATAAGAAGAAGGCTTTATGCCGCCGCGTTATTACTTGGTTTAGCCACCCTTGTTCATACCCAGATCGGCCTAGTGTTTTCGGCCGTAGCCTTTCCAATCTTTGTTGCCCTCACCGCCACCGCCCCAAAGCAACGTCTCAAGATGGCATCGGTGACCGCCGGGTTATGGATTGTTCCGGCCTTGATTTCCGCGTTGCCCGTCATCTCGGCCATTCAGCAGGGGATATTGGATAGCAGCGGGTATTTTGACTATGTCACCTTCCGCATGCCTCACCATTTCGAGTTGAAATCGATCGAAGCATTGATTTGGCTAGTTTTGCATGCGCTGCTGGTGACGAGTGTCTTCCTGTATTTCGAAAGAAGAAGTCGTGGAGAAGTAAGCGGTCCCAGGATTCTTTTTTATTTGACATTTTCGCTGTGTTTTATTGCGGCTTTGCATTTCGCGGATTATTACCTTCTGCGGTGGGGAGTGATTGCCAAGTTGCAAACCATCCGCCTCTCACCGTTTATCAGTGTGTTTGGAACCCTGATTCTGCTTTTCTTTGTCCAGAAGTCGGCCGAAGAAATCTTTATTCTGCGGTCCATCAGCCTCCACAAGACAGATCTGTTGCCGATGGTGGGATTGCTACTGGGTGTCGCCATAGGCATGCACTGGAATCGATACTTAAAAACCTGGGACGCCAGTATTTATTTCCTCGCCGACGCGAATACGGAATGGGTCGATATGGCGCTCTGGGTCAGAGAAAACGGCGAAAGAGGTGCAACCTATTTGACGCCTCCGGGATTACAGGGGTTCGCCTATCTCGCGGAGAGATCACCTGTCGTGGAATTCAAGATCAATCCCGATGGTTCGCGTTATCTGAATCAATGGACCGAAAGGCTCACCGACTTGTCGGGAGGCACACTGCCCGAAGCAAGAGGTTTCCAGAATCAAAGATTGCTCAATAGACTCTACTTCGCCTTGGGACCAGCGCAGTTAGCGGTATTAGGAAAAAAATATGGCGCTAAGTATGCGATTGTTCACACCCAGCATCCCTTTTTCAATGAAGCCCTCTATCAAAACAAGGCCTTGAAACTGGTCAAACTTCCCGTCAAAGCCGTCGGGTTGCCAAGTGAAACGGCCAAGGAGCCACGGGGGACGCCAAGCACGACACGGGATAGCGCTCGGCAATCGAAACTTGATCTGATTCTTCCACCCCAGCGCGACACGCCCTGGCGTCGCCGCGTGATCGCGCTTCATGACGCGCTTGAACGAAAGGATTTTCGTCTTGCAGCGACCCTCAATGCCGGCCTGGCACGTGAGGCGTCAAATCGGGCATTCAAAACGCTCAAGGCTTGGGAGTCGGTCCGGGACCCCGAAACCGGGTTGGTTCCCTGGGCGCTCCGGCCCAACACGGCGTTCTGGAATCCGAAAGATACTGCGGCGGACCTGTTTCCGTTCCTGTTGATAGCAGGCCAGATGTTCGATCCCGGAAGTGAGCGGCTCTGGCTGGAAGCCCTGGCGAACGAACGTACCATCAGCGGGCCGCTCCCGAAAACCATCCGGTTCCGTCCAATGCGTGTTTTGGAAGAATCTCCTGCCTCAATTATCTTCGGCGCGTCGGAGTATGCCAAGGACGGACTGCTTGCGGTGGCGGAACGGTCGGGCCGCGGCGCATGGTTTGATCGTCTTGAAGAGATCATGCAGGCCCTCGTTGCGCAGGCAAACGTTGAAACGCCTAGGGGACTGATCCCGTCTTCAAATGCCGAAGTCAACGGCGAAATCCTGCAGGTGCTTTCCCGACTCTATCACGCTACAGAGAAGGCAGAGTATCTACGAATGGCTGAACGGATTGCTGAAGTTTACCTCTTTGAGGTGATTCCCGCATACGGGGGGCTTCCGCCTGAAAATTGGAGACGGGGCGAAAACTATTCCGGATCATCGCGTTTCCGGCTCAGGGATCACGGGAGCGAGGTTATTCCCGGGTTGGCAGAGCTCTATCTTCTCGAAAAGATCCTGAAGCGGCCTCAGGCGGAGAAATATCGTGAGTCTCTGAAGCGGTTGCTTGACGAGGTGCTGGTTACTGGAAGAACAGAAGCGGGACTGTGGGTCAGCTCGGTGGATATTAGGACACGGGAACCTTTGGATGGGACGATCGCTGACACTTGGGGCTACATCCTTAATGCCTACCAGATGTTCGATCTTGCAGAAGGCACGTCATTGTATTCCGATGAAATCGAGCGAACGATGCGGGCTGCTGCGGCGCTGAGATCCTATCCCTGGCACGGACAGCTTCACGACGGCTACGCAGACTCGATTGAATCGATGCTGAACCTTCTTCCCTGGCATGATGCCCCCGAGTTTAGCCGATGGATCGACGACGAAATCGAAATCATGTTCGTGATGCAGTCGGAGTCCGGTTTTGTCGAGAAGGGATATCTCGACGGGAACTTTATCCGAACCGCACTGCTTTACGCTCAATATAAGACCCAAGGAATTACGCCTACCCCCTGGCGCGACGATTTGTCAGTGGGTGCCGCCCTGGACAAGGAAACCGGTGAACTACATGTTCACCTGGATGCTGAATCTTCCTGGGAAGGCGCTATCAAGTTCGACTCGCCGCGCCACCAGACCACCTGGAGCCTTCCGTTCGACTATCCACGCCTCAACGCGAATCCTGAGTGGGCCGTGTTCTCGCCCGACCGCATGTACACCGTTCAGAATCGCGACAACAAAGAGACATTCGTGTTATCGGGAAAGCAACTTTCGGAGGGTTTGCCCGTGACCATCCCCACAGAGGGGTCTCCGGTACGGCTGGTTGTTTCTGATAACAGCGCCCCGTAAGGTCGATATCAGACCGCCAGAGCGTTGGCGATATATCGGTGTTGCTGAGACCTGCTAACCGGGACTCAGCATCAACGCAGTCGTAGCCCAACCGCTGGCCAACAATCGCAGCCTGGTATGGCTCGCGGCATCAATCCGCGCCTCTCCCAATAGTAGGCGACAAAGCAGATAGTTGGCGGCGGTGGCAACGAGCGCCAAAGCAGTAAGACTC
>JBDLIZ010000537.1:0-4469 GCA_039714615.1 Pseudomonadota bacterium
GCTATTCGCCTCACAAATCCGCCGGGAGCGGATTTGGACAGCCTCTGGCTGCTCAACGAGGGCCAACCAGGGAGGGTTGGCATCAAACGATCGACAAATCTGCCTCAGACCGTCTTTGCCTCGCGACGATCGCCTAAGTCCGACAGGCTCCTAGACCATCACACATATTATTCTTACAGGACCTAAAAGTGAATCCCGTTAAAAAGAGCTTTAAGTACGGTGAACATACCGTAACCCTCGAGATTGGTGAGATTGCTCGTCAGGCGAGTGGCGCGGTGTTAGTGAGCATGTCGGACACTGTTGTTTTGGTGACTGCTGTAGGCAGGGAAGAGCAAAGGGAAGGCCGCGACTTCTTTCCCTTGACCATAGATTATCAAGAACGTGCCTATGCAGCAGGCAGAATTCCCGGCAGTTTTTTTAAAAGGGAAGGCCGGCCCAGTGAACAAGAAGTACTGGTTTCCAGATTGATTGATCGCCCGCTACGCCCCTTGTTTCCCAAAAGATTCACTAATGAGGTCCAGGTCATTGCCACGGTGATGTCTCTCAATAGTGAAGTTGATCCCGATATCCCTTCGATACTCGGGGCTTCAGCGGCCCTGGCGATTTCAGGCCTGCCCTTCATGGGTCCAGTAGGGGCAGTCCGGGTAGGCTATAAGGATGGGAACTATCTGCTGAATCCGACGCTATCGCAACTCAAGGAATCACAGCTCAATCTAGTGGTGGCAGGCACGGAAAAGGCCGTACTCATGGTTGAGTCAGAGGCCAAGGTACTGCCAGAAAAGGTGATGCTGGGGGCGGTGATGTACGGCCATGAGCAGATGCAAGAGGCCATCCAGGCGATACGAGAATTGGCCGAGCAGGTGGGCAAGCCCCGTTGGGACTGGAAACCACCGCCAGAGGACGAGTCGTTGACCGCAAAGGTGGCAGCGGCTTGTGAGTCCGACCTGGGGGACGCTTACCGGATTGCTGACAAGTTGGAGCGTCAGGCCGCGGTGGCGAAGTTGCGTGGTTCGCTGTTTGAAGGGCTTGCTGAGGAGGGTGGTTCAAGCTCCGAAAAGGTCCAAGAGGCCTTCTCCAGATTAGAGAAACGTATTGTCCGGGGTCGTATCTTGGCGGGTGAAAAGCGCATCGATGGCCGTGATAAAAAAACTGTGCGACCGATTACTATCCGTACCGGGACATTACCCAGGACCCATGGTTCTGTATTGTTCACCCGCGGGGAGACCCAGGCCATGGTGGTGACTACCCTGGGGACAACGCGTGATGCTCAACTGGTGGATGCCCTGGCGGGTGAGTACCGGGAACCTTTCATGTTGCATTACAATTTTCCGCCTTATTGTGTCAACGAGACGGGGCGCGTTGGTTCCCCAAAGCGCCGTGAAATCGGCCACGGGCGTTTGGCAAAACGAGGGGTGGCTGCGGTGATGCCCGATCCGGATACATTTCCTTACGTTATTCGGGTAGTTTGCGAGATTACTGAATCCAATGGTTCCAGCTCAATGGCCTCGGTCTGTGGCACGAGTTTATCCTTGATGCAGGCCGGCGTGCCGATCAAGGCGCCAGTCGCCGGTATCGCCATGGGTCTGATCAAGGAAGGTGAGCAATATGCCGTGCTCACCGATATTCTAGGTGATGAGGATCATCTGGGAGACATGGACTTCAAAGTGGCCGGGACCCAAGACGGTATTACCGCACTGCAGATGGATATCAAGATCGGTGGCATTACTCGGGAGATCATGGAGACCGCACTGGACCAGGCTCGTGAAGGACGGATGCACATTCTGGGGAAAATGAATGAAGCCATCTCCGCACCCCGAGCAGAGATGTCTGAATATGCGCCTCGATTCATCACCATAAAGATCAACCCGGAAAAGATAAGGGATGTGATTGGTAAGGGGGGGGCAACCATTCGCAGCATAACCGAAGAGACCGGGACCACCATCGATATCGATGACAGTGGTCTGGTCAAGATTGCCTCGACGGATAAGGATGCCGGTGAGGAGGCGCGAAAACGTGTCGAGTTGATCACGGCCGATGTGGAAGTAGGCCAGATCTACGACGGCAAGGTCGCTAAAATTATGGATTTTGGCGCATTCGTCACTATCTTGCCCGGCAAGGACGGTTTGGTGCACATTTCCCAGATATCCGAAGAGCGGGTGGCCCAGGTCAGTGACAAGCTTTCCGAGGGTGATAAGATCAAGGTGAAGGTTCTTGAAATCGATAAGCAGGGGCGTATTCGCTTGAGTATGAAGGCGGTAGCTGCGGGCTGATGATGTTAGGGAATAGATAGAATCGAAAGGGGCCTTTGGTCCCTTTTTTTGCCAGAGACAATACCTTAGTGAGGCCAAGGCGCATCTGAATCAGGGTTGCTATGCGTATCTAAGACTAACGTTGAGTGTTGGGTATGCTATCATCCGCCGGAAATATTGCAGAATGATGATATCCATTAATGCCAAAAAAGGATCCACGTGCAGATCTGTTGAGCCAGTGCGCTGCTGGAGACGAACAGGCCCTGAAGAAGCTTTATCAGCTCTGTTCGCCTAAATTGTATGCGGTCGCTCTCACCCTGCTGAAAAATGAAGATCTGGCGGAGGACATACTGCAAGACAGCTTCGTAAAAATCTGGAAACGCTCAGCTACTTATAATCCTAGCAAGGGAGCCGCTATGACGTGGATGGCCAGCATAGTACGCCACCGGGCATTGGATGTGTTGCGCAGCGCGCGCCTACAGCAGGAGCAGAATCTAGATCAGTTCGCCGTTGAGGAGTTAGCCGACAGCAAACAGGATCCTTCATCGCTGGCTGAAATCAAGGCATCAACGGCAGCCATCCTGGACTGCATGGATCAGTTAAAGGAAGAGCAGAAACTATGCATCATCAAGGCTTATTGCTATGGGTACAGCCATGATGAACTCTCGAAAAGCCTGGCTACGCCGCTGGGCACGGTGAAGGCATGGATTCGCAGGGGTATCAAGCGGATAAGAGAATGTCTCGATTAGACCGCTACCAAGATCCTGAACTCTATGAAGTGCTGGCAAGTGAATATGTCTTAGGCACCATGAATGTTCGTGTTCGGCGTCGCTTCAAACAGCTGATGCAGGACCGGAGCTATCTTCAAGAGGCCGTTGAGATGTGGGAGCAAGGGCTCTATCCGCTTACCGAACATATTCAACCGATACGTCCACCCCGTCGGGTTTGGAAAAGTATTAAAAGGGAGATCTCTCAGGACTTAAATTTACCGGTAGGGAAATCAACAACGCGATTGTGGAGCAATGTGTTGCTGTGGCGCTATCTCGCGGTTACGGCCTTTGTTTTTTGCTCGATCCTGGTCGTGTACGAGCTAGTGATACCGCGACCTGAATCCGCCTCCATGCCGCCTTATGTCGCAGTCCTGGAAAGCCAGGATAGAACGCCGATGTTCGTTGCAACGGCAAGACAGCGGCCATCGCGACTGATCGTTAAAATGATGGATGGGTCAGGTTTTTCCCCTGATAGGGATCTGGAGTTATGGTGCTATATGCGAGGCAGTAGTCAACCATGGTCCATGGGGGTTTTGGCTCGAAACACTGAAACTGTTGTTCCTTTGAATGAAAAAGACTGGCAAATGATCGGCAATGCGGGTGTTCTGGCGATCAGCGCCGAGCCCATGGGGGGTTCTCCCACCGGTAAGCCCTCCGGTCCGATTATGTACGAAGGAAATTTTGTTTCCTTAATTTGAGGGCTGATGAAAAAGATCGAAATCCACCATAACGTCTTTGGTAACATTCTTATAAGTAGTAGCTGTAGGTCGGGTTAGCGCAGCGTAACCCGACTCGCTATCTGTCGGGTTACCGCGCGCTCTGATTTCAGAGTTCAAATCGGAACCATCAGCCACGCGCCTAACTCGACCTACATCTACATCTCAGGTTCTTACCTTTTACGTGGAAGGGGATTTTCTGCACACTAGGTATGGCTCGACTGGACCAGTGCTCGATTGCCCATTGCCAGAATTCGTCTAAAGAGGCGTAGGCCAGCGCGGCGGGTGAATCCTGATTAAGAAAATGCAAGGCCTCTAACAACGTGGGAATGGGACGGTCGGATCGAATAGGAGTGGCTCGGGTTTGTTTGCTGAGTTTATTCCCCTTTGCATCCGTGACGATAGGCAAATGCAGATATCGGGGAGTAGGTAAGTCGAGGAGTCTCTGAAGATGAATCTGACGCGAGGTGCTGTCGAAAAGATCTGCTCCCCGCACCACTTCAGTCACGCCCTGATGGGCATCGTCCATGACCACGGCAAGCTGATAGGCGTACAGCCCATCACGGCGTTTTATAACGAAATCACCCACCTCGCTACTTAGCCTTTGGCTTGTATATCCGAGATTTACATCCTCGGAATTGATTTGATTGTCGTGGGTAACGACCCGTATGGCCGCATCTGCGTGCGAGCCTCGTGCAGGATCGTTGCGACACAATCCTGGGTAGATGAATCCA
>JBDLIZ010000538.1:0-4463 GCA_039714615.1 Pseudomonadota bacterium
ACCGTTCGCCAGTCATATGGCTGCCTCTCCCTGGCACTGGATCCCGGCTTCCATGCCGGGATGACGGTATTTCCGTGTATGTCGTGAACGGGTACAAAATTTCACGGATCCCAATGCCCGGTACTGATACCCTTTTCAATCCGTATCGAAGCGGTCGAAAACCATACTGAACTGACCACGGCCGTGGGTTATGCTGCGTAGATCGGTGGTGTAACCCAGCAGTCTGTCCAGGGAGGTGTCACAGGAGATCGTTACCGTTTCACCGCGTATTTTGGTTCCGTGGATCAATGCCCGGCGGGCCTGTAGATCGCCTAACACGACACCTAGATTCTCTTCGGGGACAACGACCTCGGTTGCCATGATGGGGCGCAGAAGCATACCACCGGCCTTGATGAGGGCCTTCCTGGTGGCCAGTGCCGTTGCGGCACGCAGCGCCTCGGGCGAAGAGGCTTGGCCGAACAGTTCCACTTCCTCGACATGAATCTCGAGGTCTTGAAGTGGTACGCCTTTTAAAGGGCCGCTGTCCAACATATCCCGGGATCCTTCCTCTAATGCCTGGCGCTGCTGGGTGGAAAGGGATGAACCCTCGGGTTTTATTTCGGGCTCGGTGACGATCTTGATCCCGGCCTTGCGTTTTAAGGGTGCCACGCTCACGCGGGCGAGTGCCTTGACCTCCAGAGTCTGGTGCTCGAGCTCGAGGGTATGCTCGAACAGGACATCGGCGATAGCGGTTCTGGAGATGGTCTCGCACAGCGCTACCGACGGCTTGCCGGTTCGCACCACGAGATTAAATTCTCGCCGCAGGCGTTCCAAGACGATCTGCAGGTGCAGTTCACCCATACCCTTGAGTAGCCGTTGTCCGGTATCGTGGTCTTCTTTCAGGCGCAGGGTAGGGTCCTCCTGTTGCAGCTTATCCAGGACGTTGAGCATTTTTTTCTCGTCTTCGCTGGATACCGGTTCGATAGCCAGGCTGAGCACCGGTTCACGGGCATCTATCCGTTCCAGAAACAGGGGGTGATCGGGGTCGCAGAGCGTATCTCCCGTGCTTGCCCAACGCAGACCCGCAAGTAACACGATCTGACCGGCGGAGGCCTGTTGAATGCGGCTTTTCTTGTCCGCATCCACGTCAAAGATTCTTGCCACATGTTCCTGTATCCGTTTGCCATCGCCGGTGGGGATGGTGATGTGCTCACCCGGTTTGATGGTGTTGCGGTAGATGCGCGCGAAGACATGACGGCGCCCATCCCATAACTGGACCTTAAAGGCGAGCGCTACCAAGGGTCCCTTGGCATCCATGGCGATCAGTTCTTGTTCTCCATCGGGGCTCAGGGCAATGCTGGGAGGGCGGTCCAGGGGGGCGGGAAGTAGACGTACAATGCCATCCATCAAGGGTTGAACGCCGTAATTACGCAGTGCGCTGCCGCCGAAACACGGTTGGACATTCCCGGCTAGGGTGGCCTTACGCAAGGCCGCCCACAGGGTCGCTGGCGGGGGTTCTTGGTCGGCAAGTACCTGGTCGGTCAATTCATCGTCAGTCTCGGCGACGGTGAGCAGTAGGTTTTCGCGATGAGGCGCCATGGTGGCCCACAGATCCGCATTACAAGGCTGGGTCTTTACCACCTCACCTTGATCGCCATGGAAGCATAGCAAGGTCTTATCGATGAGATGGACTACCGCACGCTGCTCGGGCAAGGGGACGGTCACGGGAACCGGTTCGGCCGTGAGTCGCTCGCTCATGGAAATCATGGCGTGCTCGAAGTCAGCCCCCGGTCTGTCCATCTTATTGATAAAGAACAGCGCGGGCAGTGCGAACTTATTGCGCTGGCGCCAAACGGTCTCGGTCTGAGGTTCCACGCCGCGCACCCCGTCCAGCACGATGATGCAACCATCCAGGACCCGCATTGAACGCTCCACCTCGATGGTGAAGTCCACATGGCCGGGAGTATCCACCAGTTGGATGAGATGTTCCCGCCAGGGGGCCTTGGTGACGGCCGAGGTGATGGTGATGCCATGGGCCTGTTCCTCGGCCATGTAGTCCATATGGGCCTCGCCGTCGTGTACCTCTCCGATCTTGTACGAGGCCCCGGTGTAAAAGAGCATGCGTTCTGTCAGTGTGGTTTTGCCCGCGTCCACATGCGCGGCAATACCGATGTTGCGGATATGGGATAGATCGGGTGCCTTGGTCATGATCTCCTAGGAGCCTGTCCGAGAATAGAAACCGTAGCGAGGGGAAGCCATTTTGAGTCCATTTATGTGATCATTTGAGGCGAATAGTAGGCCCTATTTAACGAAAATGATCGAGAAAATGGGCCAAAAGGGCTTTTCCGCAGTAGGTTCTCTATTCTCGGACAGGCTCCTAGTCGCAATCCTTTGCGCCTATTGTCTGCCTCCAGACACTATTGGTACAGGGTTTAATTACCAAATATCCCCTTCAGGCCCTTCAGTCCCTCACCCAGGACATCGCCAATGGCGTCCATCGGCGAGGTGCCGCCTGCTTGGGCTTCGGAGTCCATGCCATCGCTGGAATTCCCCTGTTCGCCCTGATGTTGCTGCAGATACTTCTCTAAACCGCCGGGCAGCGCCTGTTGCATGATATGGCCCATATCGACGATTTGATAATCCTTCGGTACCTCGAATGCATGGGGGCCGGGCGAGACGTTTTTCTGTATGCCTGTCACTTCATGCGTGTCACCATCGGCGTCTACGGTGCGCAGTGGAAAGCCGATCTGCTGGAATCTCTCGGCGGCCGATATCGAGGCTAAAGTGCATGTATCCAGCAGTGCACGGGTGGGAGAATTATTGGACATGCCGGTAGCGTGGCGTGCATATTCCTTGAGGTTTGGGTCCCTCAGCACCTTAAGCGAGACATACTGATCGGCGCAGTGTTTGCCGTTGGCGGAGAGGGTATAGTGCGTCGTTTTATAGCCGGCGATGGTGGGGCCGGAGCCTTTCTTGAGCAGTTTGATGTCGAGATCGTCAGATTTCGACTGGTCGAACTGGGATTTGAAATTCGAACTCATGTCCATGACCGTGCGTTCTTTATTGGAGATGATGTACATTTTTCTCTGTTTCGCGTCGGTCAATATGTAGCCATCCTGCTCGGGCATGTCCATTCGAGACTTAGGACCCTCGATCCACATCCTCATGGTGTTCTGATCGGCGCGGGATTCGATCAGCGTGGCCGCTGATGCCGTAGACGTGAGGGCTAGACCCATCATCGCAATCGCTAAACACGAGGCTTTTTTCATATCATCAACTCCTTGTCTGCTGTTATAACAGAATGATATCCTTGTGAAAGATTCAAGTTCCCAAGTGGATGTCTTGGCCAAAATTACCACGTTGGTGGGTGATTATATCCGGAATTTGGTATGAGCACACACCTAGGAGCCGGTCCGAGAGTAGATTGACCCTAAGTTCGACAGGTTCCTAGAGCAGAGCTCCGGGCGCCTTCCTGCGGGTTAAATAATGTGAAATAGGTCACAGATTGAACAATCTTGTCTGGAAGGGGACAGGGTTGGAAATCATCAAAGAGTTGACAACGGCCCGGTATGGGTTGTTATGCTGCTAGGAAAAATATCCACCCATCCATCAAGTCAAAGCGAGATGGCATTCACTGATGTATTGTATGAGACCCTACCAGGAGTTCTATTCGAGATGAACGATTTTCAGCGATTTACGCCTTTTTCTAGCGGTGCCGGCATAGCACGAGCGCTTGTGTCTATTGCCTTGGCCTTTACATTTATAGTAGCCGCGCCATTACAAGCGCAACCGCAGGGCGGCGCATCGGAAGGGATGACAGCTGCCGAGAACAAGCAGGTGCAGGCGTTTGAACAGGTCCGCTCAGAGTATGTGAAGACGCAACAGCGTCTGGAGCAGATCCAGGCCGATACTATACAGGCCCGCCCGGAGCTTCAAAAGCAAGAACAGGCTTTCAACGATTTGCTAGTAGATAAGATGAAGAGCGATGGCCACACCCCGAAACAGGCTCTAGCCGAGATTGAGGGGCTTCAGAATCAGTTGAACAGTGACAAGACTACCGATAGCGAGCGTCAGGAGTTGACGACTCAATTCCAGCGCAAGGTGATGGCGTACCGTAAGGCACAAAGTCAGGCCTTGCAGAGTGAGAAGGTGAAAAAGGCGCAGAGCGAGTTGATGGAGCACATGGTTACCGCCATGAAGGAGCAGGATCCGCAGACCGAGCAGCTCCTTCAGCAAATGGCACAGAAGCGTCAACAGCTCGAGCAGATGCTCGACGCCACCCAGTCGAAGAAGCAGTAAGACAAATCAAAAGCTAGGAGATTTTAAACCGGCTTCTTAGGAATGTGCACGAAATAACTTCCCTAACTGGCGCCGAATGATCGTTTGTATTCAAGGCGCGGCAGCAGGCGCATAGCCTAGCTATGCGCCTGTTGTGTGACCGGCATGCTAGCCGGCTAGCTGGTGCAAGTCCAGCCATGGCCCTT
>JBDLIZ010000539.1:0-4454 GCA_039714615.1 Pseudomonadota bacterium
CATGTAGACACTACCAAATTTTAAAGATTATCGATAAATGTGATTAATAACCATTAGTTACGCAACCCCCATTCAGATTTATGCTGGGAACATCCGTTAGAACCATCACAATTTGACCGCCAAACGGAGTGAGCCACGTGGGCCAGTTACTTACCTGCCGGATAACGCTTCGTTGAGGGCCTGCACAAAAGGTCCCAATTTGGGAGGACGAGCTTCGACCTCCACGACAACACCCAATTTTTCAAGCATCTTGGTACAGACCGGTCCGATGGAAGCGACCAGTGTGTTGCTCAGGTGAATCTTCAGAGATTCCGTTCGCCCGAGTTGTTCAGCCAAGCTGAAAAGGTTACGGGCCTGCGCAGCGCTGGTGAAAGCGACGGCATCAATTTCACCCCGTGCCAGACCGTCCATCAGATCAACGAGGGGTTGCGTGTTTGCTGGCATCGCCCAGCGGTAAGTGGGGATTTCGATCACGGTGGCGCCCCTCCCCTCCAGTGCTTCGTCAAGTTTCACGTTGGATTCCCCGTAGCGCTGCACGATAACCCGCTCTCGCTTGAGCGCAACCGGTGCAAGCGCTTCCAGGACTTCAGTACTGGTATAGGGATCTATGGCGCTGAGATCGATGCGAACACCGCGGGAGCGTAGCACCGCCGTGGGTTTCGGGCCACGCGCCACGACCAACGACGCCGACAATAGCTGCAGCAGCGTTTCGGTGAGACCCAGTGCATCAGTCGTCTCAAACAGCGCCTTGGTACCCACGCCGGTTTGGAAGATAACCACTTTTGCCGGGTTAGTCATCCACTCCTGCAGCAGGCTGGAAATATAGGCAGTGTCGATGTCCGGCACTTCAGCCAGCGCTGGCGCGCAAAACGGCCGGCCGCTATACTTGCGCACGAGATCGGCCATCTGAGGCCCCGCCCGATTCTCCAACAGGGCGACTGTTTTTCCTTTCACAAATTCTCTCTCTTCATTCGTTTAGTTAATCTCATGGCATTTAACTCCCGACTGCTCTGCAATCGCTTGGTGAAATGACGCACCCTTTCGAACTCAGTACAGACAGCAGGTTATTTTCCAATGCATCGTTCCAGTCCCAGTGCGATTTTGAAATTTCAGAACCGAAGCCAGGATATCCTCTTCACGGTAATCGCGCCATGTCGGGTCTATTCCAACAAAGGTCCAAAAACGCTGATGGAGATTCTAGTAACTCACCATTCGTGAGGGAAATCTATCGATTTGCGGGGTTGCCCCAGGTATTAGCGGAATTCAAGCGGCGAATAGTGGGGACTTGATTCCTGCAGAATCTTACAACCTCTCGTCTGAGAAATCATAGGAGCCTAAAAGTTCATGTGTCGCAAGGATATGGCCGCCCCAAGATAACAAGGACGCTACCCTTTTTCCTTGCTGGGACGCCCTATAGGACGATACTGTAATACCTTACCTGCAATCTTTTCCAAGCTTTGAACAAATTTCTCTGTACCACAAGACAGACCTTTCTCGACGTTTCGTCGCAACACTTCAAGGGCCTGCGGTTTATCCCCCTCTGCTAACCACGAGGACCAATCGGCAATTTGCTCGCGTTGCTTCGTCCAGTCCCCTCTTTGGCTCAACAGCTGATCATCTTTCAGCCCACAATGCGCGGCAGCACTCGACCAGGAATATTCTTCTGCCTGCAACACCATTTCCGCTCTCACCGGATTCCGCTCAACATAGCGGATCGCTGCCCATAAATACCCCTCGTCCAACGGCGATGAGAAAAAACGACCCTGCCACACATGCCCTTTCCAGCCACGCGCCCGATTAACTCTTTGCGCATAGCGCATATGCAACGGTTTCAACACACCTTGCAATCCTTTTTCCGTCTCTGGGCCTGCCACAAGATGAATATGGTGTGTCATCAGACAGTAAGCCAAAATTTCAACCCGGTGTTTCTCACAATATTCTTTCAACCAATCGAGATAATCTGTACGATCCTCCTCCGTAAAAAACACGTTTTCTCGTCAGTTCCCCCGCTGAGTGATGTGATGCGGTATCCCAGCAATAACGGCTCGGCTTAATCTAGACATGTAGCTAGGACAGTAAAATACGCATAAAAGGGAAGCGTCCCTTTTTACCGTCCAGTTGTTTCATGTGCGGCACGCAGTACCTTTTTTCGGAAGAAGTCCTGGCTACAGCGTCGCATCCTCAGATAACCTTGAGGACCACCATCGAAATATCGTCGCTGAAGGAACTGCTTTGACTAAAGCTTTGCAGTTCATGGATAATTTCGCTAATGACCTTCTGTGGAGCGCATTGACGATGGGCCACAAGAAGATCATTGAGACGTGAACGCCCGAAGAATTCGTCTTCTTGATTCTGAGCTTCGATAATCCCATCGGTATACAGCAACACTATATCCCCTTTTTGCAGAGAGGCGCTTTTTTCCTCGAATTCTACCTCTTTATTGATCCCCAAGATAAGGCCTTCGGCATCCAGTTCTCTGCAGGTCGAGGCGCCATGAACCAGCAGTAACGGGCAGTTGTGGCCTGCATTGGCATAATTGAGGCGCTTGGTCTCAGTGTTGTATCTCATATAGAACATGGTAATGAAGAGGTCCGCCCGATTGAGATCTTCGTAAAGAAGTACATTGAGGGCATTGAGGATATCCCCGGTCCCTCTGGGCTCTGCCTTCCGCTTCCGGTGCGCCTCCGCCTTCAAGGTGCTTCGCGTTTCAGCCATGACCAGCGCCGCACCGACCGAATGCCCGGAAACATCGGCAATCACTATGTCTACCGTGTTTTGCTCGGAAAAATAATCGAAATAGTCTCCGCCCACATGGGTTGCCGGCAGGCAATATCCGGCAATGAAAGCGCTGTCAATTTGCAAGGGTGCACGCGGCAGCAGAGAAAGCTGAATTTGCTTGGCGATTTCCAACTCATGCCGCTCCTCTTCCGCACGCCTCAGCTCAGTTACGTCAGTTTGGGTTCCGATGTAATGGGTCACCCTCCCCTCTTCATCCCGCACGGGCGAGATGAACAGTTCATTCCAGAAAGTCGTTCCATCTTTGCGGTAATTTTTCAGGGTAATCAGGCACGAGCGGGCCTCGGACAGCGCCTTGCGGATTGCCTCAATTGCCTCCGGATCGGTTTCCGGTCCTTGCAAGATGCGGGGATTGGATCCGAGTAGTTCCTCCTGGCTGTAGCCGGTCATTTGAGCAAAGGCTGGGTTGGAATAGCTAATGGGATTGCCAGGCTGACACGCGTCGGTGATGATGATGCCGACACTCGACGCTTCGATGGCATGGTCGCGAAGCCGCAGCGCGTCCACGAAGCATTTGCGCTCGGTGATGTCGTGGTCAATTCCGCGCCACTTCAGCAATATGCCTTTGTTGTCCAGGAGCGGCAGGCCGCTGGATTCCGTGAAGACCTCGTATCCATCCTTATGCCAGTAACGGTTGACGATGCGGAAAAATGGCTCTTTTTTCTCGATTTGCTTATGCGCGATCGATTCGATCTGCGCTCTGACTTCTGGCACAAAAAATTCGTAATAATACTTTCCCGTGACCTCTTCGGGCTCAAATCCGAGGATGCTTTTTACCGCTGAGCTGGAGTAGATATAACGGCCGTCGGCATCCTGCTCCCAGATCCACTCGCCCGTCAGCGCTGTCGTTTGGCGAAACCGCTCTTCGCTTTCCTTCAATGCCGCCTCTGTCCGCCTATGTTTGGTGATTTCAGCTTGCAATGCGATATTCGCCTTTGCCAGCTCGGAGGTCCTTTCCTGAACCCGTAACTCCAACTCGTCTTGTGCTTTCCGTAAGGCATTTTCCGCTCTCTGACGTTCAACAATTTCGCTTTCCAGCATCCGGTTCAGTTGACGCAGCCTGTCATTGGCTTCACGGAAGCTGAGTTGGGCCATTTCAAATGGCGCCAGGATTTCTGCCCTGAAGTCTGCTGCCATTTCCATTAACCGAAGACTTTCTTCAGGTGTTCGGGCGCATTGCAGGACAGCCGCCTGCGCCTCCTGATACAACGAATCGATTTCCAGCAGGCCAAGGCCGCATTCAACGGCTTGGCGTCCGAATTCGTAAGCCCGCTGCAAGCTGGCTTCTCCTGCTCCATCCAGGTATTCCCGCAGCGCGGATGCATACTGTTCCGCCAGATCAGGCAACCGATGATTCAAGCCGCAGCCCCGCGGTAGCGGGCGACCAGCACTAGCGCATCATCCGTAGCCTTGCCAAACAGGGTGAGGGTGCGGTCGGCAATTTGCTGCAGCGGATCTTGCAAAAAGATTGGGCCGCTGGAGGACAGCCCTTGGGTAAAACCGTTGCGGATGCCATCGGTGGCGAAAACCAGTGTGTCGCCGGGCGTGATGGACAGCTGCGAGGCGCGCAAGGGTGGCAACTGGTATCCCACGACGCCGCCGCGCAGCAGCAGCGTCTCGCGACCTGAGGAATCGCTTTTTTGCTCCGATTCGTCAGA
>JBDLIZ010000540.1:0-4442 GCA_039714615.1 Pseudomonadota bacterium
ATCAAAAAGCGTTCTGGCGGCAGACCTGCCACAGGTCGATCCAGCATCACCCGCAGCTGTGGGCCTGAAATATGTGCATGACGCGACCAAAGCCACCCGCGCAGACAAGCCCGGTACTCCCGGGGCAAACCAAACCTGCGTCAACTGTCAACTGGCTTTATCCACCGAAGGTGACTGGGTGCCGTGCTCACTCTTCCCCGGCAAGTCTGTTTCATCCAAAGGCTGGTGCTCTGCATGGGTCAAGCGCGCCGGCTAACAAAAACCATCAATACAGCACAAATACTCGTCCTGTCTGCTTGCTCCCAAGCTGGAGCTTGGGAGCGATGACTTCGTGAGAATAATGGTGTCAGGCTGAGTGGAGACTGCAGCTGTTGCATGGGTATTCCAACCACACCCCTTGAGCAAGGCAACACCTCCGGCCCACTTAACGTGCAACCGTAGGTGCTCTTTGCGTGAGTTAGAAGGTGGTGTTTGATTTGAATGGTGAGGCAGGATGCTGCCACTAACAGATAGAGACTGTTAACTTCGAGTCAGGAGGAGTAGTGAGGAAATGAAACGTGCTTGTGAGGGTAGGCTAACTTCGAGCGTGTAAATGACCGGGTTCGGCCGAGGTTGTGTGAAAACAAAAAGTGATTTTTGAAAGTGGGATATTGATGCGACTATAGGAACAATATTGCAGTGCAGCCCCATATACAGCAGGCCTATACATAACGACCTATGTTTAAGTGGTAAATAATTCTGCAGATTTTGAAAACGGTGCGTTTTTACACAGCCTGGGCCACGAAGAGACATTCCCCGTGTTCCAGTGAAGGTCTCAGAAGCAGTGCATTCAAGACAAACAAGAAGTTACATTGAACGACCGGTTCGGGGGTCAACACCGGTCATTCGAATGAATTGCTCAGGTATTTGCCCTTCAAGGTCTGGAAAGCACTCGAAACATGCCGTTCCCTGGCGATTAGCGAAGGACGTGAATGCCGCAACTATCAGGGTTTTCACTTTGACCCGATAACCGCTGCTTTGTTAGTGTAAGTATCGATGGATCTATTATTTTGTAAAAAATTCGGCATGAAAGTGTCGCAACAGCGGATCGAGGCGTATCTCGATCGCCTGTACGGTTATGCATTCAATTTGACAAATGACCGGGAATACGCACGCGATCTGGTTCAAACATGTGCTGTCAAGGCACTGACTGCAAAGAAAATCCCGATTGACGAACCGGCTTACAGGGCATGGCTTTTCAAGATAATGCGTAACGCCTATCGCGACGAAATTCGCAAGAATGTGGGTGATATGATCAGTCTTGATCAAGTCGATGATTGTGGGGAAAGTCTAGGGAATAAAATTGCGGATACACACGTTTCTATAAATGAGCAGACATTAATTAACCAATTAACAGTTCGATCAGCCCTGAAACGGCTCTGTCACGATCAACGTGAAATCCTGGTGTTGGTGGATATTGCGGGTTTCAGTTATCGGGAAGCTGCTGATCTGCTTAATGTTCCCATCGGCACCATTATGAGTAGAGTCAGCCGTGCCAGAGGGGCTTTATTGAACGTGTTAAACAAGGATCAATCGCAACCTGGTGCGTTGAATGTTGTGAGGCTGGAACAATGAGAAAGCAGATTACATGGGATGCGCTCAACGCGTATGTAGATGGTGAGCTTTCACCGGTAGACGCCGCTACAATCGCCAAAGCGGTAGCGGATGACTCTGATCTGGCAACGCGTGTCGCCAGGCTGAGTACCCTCAAGGCCACTTTTTATAGCTTGCGTCCTGTCGATCGTCCCGCAATCGATCTGGGTAGTTCCAGTAAACAGCGAACATGGTTGCCCTGGGTTGCTTCGTTGGCGGTTTTTACTCTGCTCGGCGCCTTATTGGGAGGCGTAATGCTTGTCGGAGATCATGCTATTTCTCCTGCCGAAATCGCTCGTGCTGAGGCCGTTCATCATGAGTGGTTGACATCGACGGAGCGCTTCGAGAATGAGGGCCAGAGTGAAGTGCTTAATGTCAGTATTGAAACACTTCAACTTGATGCCTATGTACCCGATTTATCGAATGTAAATCTGGTCTATGATGGTATCCGGAAGATATCAATAAGTTCCGGTGAAGGGTTACACATTGGATATCGTGGCCCACACGGTTGTATGGTTAGTCTCGTTGTCTTCCATGACCCCAGGGATCTCTCAGAGAATATAAAAGCATTAGACCGGGGTAATCGTATTGTTTATGGTTGGCGGGTCCACCAGACAGGTTTCTACCTGCTTGCGTCCCGCATGGACCCCAATCGACTGTCCGAGATCGCCAAAGTTGTCTATCGTATAACGCAAACGAAATCCCCTTTGGATGCCCAATCCATTCTTGCGCTGAACAAGGCAAAAGCCTCAAGCCAGCCTTGTACTGCCTGAATCGGAGCCGGTTGTTGAACTGGTTTCAGCAGCAAGCCCTCGCTGAGTAGCCCCCATACCTGGTCTAAACCCAGATTCAGCCGGTCTTCACCTCCCCAATAGCGTCTTTGGGCACAAAACCCGGTAATTTGTTGGAATAAAAATGTGTGGTTGCTCGTTTCTTCTTTGGTAAGGGGATCAGTATTTTCTATTCCTGAATAAGAAATCTCTTTAATTGCCATGCAGTGGGGGTGCCGCAATGCCACAGATCACGTCAGAAGATGACTCCATGTCCATTACATCCGAAGAAGAGCAGCGCTCGGCTGAAGCATTACTGGGCGAAGCGGAGCCTTGGGAATCATGGGAAACAAAGCTCGTAGGCTACAGTTTGGCCATGGGCTTTGCCGGACTTGTGGTGCTGGGGTGGCTCATTGACAAGTACATCCTTTCCTAGCAGTTAACAACCGCTGCGGGCAGTGATATAGCGGCCATGAAGGCACAGGTGGAATTCAAGCTCAGCCACGATGGTGACCAGTGGATCGGCCGCAACGGAGACTTTTTTGTGTCTGGTGAAACCATGCAACTGCTGGATGATGATATTTGCCGCGTCCTGCAGGAATCGGGGCAATTTCCACGTGGTTCTAGCGTCCGTGTATTTCTTGGCTTTGATTTCGACACCATCCCGACATGGTTACGCCAGTACCATACACATTATTTCAACCGTCTCGTGACGGTAACCCTGTGACCCGCAGTATCGGCATAAATATAAATACTGGAGGGGGATAGCGGCATGGCATCAGTAAACAGGAAATGGACCGACGGCATGCTCTCGACGGAGGACTGGTGGGCAGTCTGGGTCGGACTCATCTTGTTCGGCGCCGGCTTGCTCAGCATCTGGGGTATTGATGCAGTAGGCTGGATGGCCAAAACCAAGACCTGGGAGTGGACCAGTTTCTGGTCTGATCCCGGCTTTGACAAGCTGTTGGGGGTGGCACACGGCAAGGCCGGCAAGGCCTATGAGGGCTGGTCCGGCTTCGGGGCCTTGCTGATGACCTATCTGGTGTTCGGGGTCTTAACCGCAATCGGGGCCTACTTCCAGAAGCTGGATGTCAAGAAGTTCATCCTGGGCTTTGCCGCGATCTTTTTCATCACCTTCGCATCCTGGATGACCGGCCATGAGGCCCACTTCAAGGCGGCCAAAACCAGCCAATCCATGCTCCAGTCAGAGATCTATGGCAGTGATGTGTACTGCCTGACGAAAGTCCACAAGTGCACGGGAATGATAAACGACACCCTCAAAGAGATGGGGGTTGATGTAGCGGCGGGCGATGTTCCTACCAGGGAACAGGCGGCGCAAGCCGTGGACAAGACCAAGAAGGCGATCCGCATGTCATGGGGGCTGCAACTGGGCGGCGGTTTCTCGTACATGCTGTCGCTGTTTGTCGGTCTCATCATTGGCAACTTCTTTAAGGGCTTCGCTGGCTTCCTCAAGGAGGCGGCCAAACCGGAGTGGTTCATCAAGACCGCGATCGTCTATCTGGGCGTCAAGCTGGGCCATATGAGCATCTCGTCAACGGCCAAGGTGGGTGCCGGCGGTGAACTCATGCTGGATCTGGCCCTGGCTGGTGCGGCGGCGGCCTTTGTCGCCTACCTGATCTTCTGGCCGATCGTTTACGCATTGGGACGCAAGGCCTTCAATCTTAAAAGGGACGCCTCGGCGGTGCTTGCCTCCGGTATCTCCATCTGTGGTGTGTCGGCCGCGATCGCTACCGCGGGCGCCATCCGTGCCAAGCCCATCCTGCCCATCGCCGTGTCCATGCTCATCGTGGTATTCGCCATGGTCGAACTGGTTGTATTGCCTACCGCCTACACCGCAATGGCACCGGAACAGCCCATTGTTAATGCCGCGGCGGGCGCGATCCTGGACGAGTTGATGGTATCCAGTCACTACATAGCTTCCGGTGAACTATGGGAAGAAGACTGGATCCTGGCCGGGGCCGTCCTGACCAAGATCTGGATCGATGTGTTCATCGGCGTATGGGCATTTGTCCTGGCGCT
>JBDLIZ010000541.1:0-4440 GCA_039714615.1 Pseudomonadota bacterium
TCCTGAATCAGGAATTTGAAACCGATGAGGGAGCGCTCGCTTTGGTGGAGCGAGCGTGGGAGAATTATAAGCAGGATTTCCCGAATCTAGCGGAAGACTATCCGGAGGCCTGGACAGAGGCAAAAATATTAATGCGCGAGCGCATAGAATACATGGCAGACCTCAAGGCACGCAGTAAATTCCTCGAACCGGATTTGTCCTGGCGTTCTTTCCCCGATCACAGTGGACACAAATATTCGGCCGGATGCTTCCGCTGCCACAGTGGTAAGCACCGGGATGCAGGTGGAAACTCCATCGCTGTCAACTGCACCCTTTGCCATAGCGTACCGATAGTCATCCGCCGTGGTGAAATACCCAGAAACCTGCTTGCCATCGTGGACGTTGCCAAGCCGCCGAGCCATCAACGTGCCGATTTCATGGTCACCCACCGCACCCAGATGGATGATACCTGTGTTGCATGCCATGGTGAAATCCGCTTTGGCACTGACGATAAAACCTTTTGTGCAAACTCAGGATGTCACGGGACGACCTGGCCTAATCTTGTTCTGAGCACACCCTAAGCCGTGTGCATAGTGGAACAACAACACATCCCGCTGATACGAACAACTGTATGAGGTATCCGATGATGCGCATCTTCGTCACTGCGATTATTATGCTGAGTTCGCTGAGTCTCGCCGCAAGCAATCCTCATCAGGCAATCAAAGGTCCGTTTAAAACCCCCATGGAGGTTACCCAGAACTGTCTTAAATGCCATCAAGACTCAGCCAAAGAAGTGATGGAGACCTCACATTGGACCTGGGAGCTGGAACAGGAGGTGCCTGGGCGTGGCAAAATGAAGCTGGGAAAGAAGAACGCCATCAACAACTTCTGCATTTCCATCTATGCCAACTGGCCGATGTGCACAAGCTGTCACATCGGTTACGGTTGGGAGGATGCCAACTTTGACTTCAACGATCAAACCCGAGTGGACTGCCTGGTTTGCCATGATAACACCGGCACCTACACCAAGGCGCTGCCTGGCGCAGGACTGCCTTCAGGCCATACTCCCAAACCGGCCATGAAAAAGGCGCCCCCCGTGAACCTGGTCAAAGTAGCACAGAATGTAGGTAAACCAACTCGTCAGAATTGCCTTTTGTGTCATGCAGCCGGAGGTGGTGGCATCAACGTCAAACACGGCGACATTGGCACGACTCTGATCAAGCCCGACAGCCAACTCGACGTCCACATGGGCCTTGATGGGTTGGACTATAACTGCCAACAGTGTCATAAGACCAAGGAACACCTCATCACCGGCAATGCCATGTCGGTCTCACCGGGCGGGGAGACACACATCGACTGCACCGACTGCCACGGGGAAAAACCACATCGCGAAGTCAAAGCCGCTAAAGGTTATGGGGAAGAAGGGGCACGCAAAATGCGCGCAAGGTTGAACCAGCATTCTGATCGTATCGCGTGTCAGACCTGCCACATCCCGGCCGTCGCGCGGGAAACGGAAACCAAGACATTCTGGGATTGGTCAGCGACCGTGTACAGTGAGGATGTCCCTGAGGAGATAAATAAATGGGCAAAGACCGCCTTTGACCCAAAGAAGGGGACTTTCGTCTACCAGAAGAATGTCGTACCCACTTACCGGTGGTACAACCGCAAGGCCAGCGCTTACCTAGTAGGCGACAAGATCGATCCCGAGAAGCTTACCCAAATAAGAGCCCCCCTCGGCAACCGAGACGATAAAAACGCAAAGATACATCCCTTCAAGGTTCACTCCGGTAAACAAATCTACGACACCAAACACCAGTATCTGATCACCCCTAAGGTCTTCGGCTATCCGGACGACCTGGAGGCCTTCTGGGTGAATTATGACTGGACGAAAGCAGCCGAGGCAGGCATGAAGGCCTCGGGACTCGTCTTCAGCGGAGAGTTCGACTTCGCCCCTACCGAAATGTACTGGCCCCTCAACCACAAGGTCGCCCCGTCAAAGGACGCATTGAGCTGTCCGGAATGTCATCGGACCAATGGTCGTATGAATTGGCAGGCACTAGGTTACGATGGCGATCCGATGGATACGGCTAAGAAATAAGAAATAAGAAATAAGAAATGCGGACGACACAGTTGGCCAACTGTCGGCGAATGAATGTCACCATTGAGGAATAGCCAGCATCAGATAGGATGCTGACAATTTAGTGCGATTTCCGAGAAATACATAATCAAACAGCAACCAATCGACGATCAAGGGGTCGATCGCTGTCTGCCTGATCTCATATGAACTCTACAGCTTAATTTCCTCCTTTAAGTATGTCCTGGACAGGGCCGCCCGGCCCACTCTTCTTATTGCCAGAACAAAGGCAGCGATGCGCATTCACAAGCTATAACTGACTTTCCGGCAGAATTCGCGACATGAAGGCCTTGAAACGCCGCCACCCGCCGGCTTGCGGTTCACTGTCTTCGATGACTTCTTTACCATCAATGAGTCCATACCAACGCAAGCTGCTATTTACATCTTCAACGACCCTGTAGGACTTGTTTGGCAGTTTTTCCATAAAGGGTTCAGCGATCCTGCCTGACATCTCCGCAGAGTCCACCAGCACACCCATCTCGGTGTTGATATCAATCGAACGTGGATCAAGATTCAAGGAACCAATAAAGAGATATTGCCTGTCGACCATGATTGCCTTGGTATGCAGTGTTACCGATTCGAAGGCCTCTTCATCCTTGTCCCGGGGCGCCTCTGTGGCGTCAACGCGCATTTCATAAAGATCCACCCCTGACCGAATGAGACGATGTCGGTAACGCGCATAGGCGCTGTGTACCGGAATGTGATTGTTCGAGGCCAGTGAGTTGGTCAGCATGATGATGCGCACATTTTTATCGGCGACATATTTCCAGAACTCAATGCCTTGCTTACCGGGAATCAGGTAAGGCGTGACAACGATGACTTCTGAATCAGCATTTGCAACCACCTCACCCATCCGCGTGATCAGCACCTGATGATCCCGCGATACCTTGTTCAGTAACTTCTCGGGGTCGTCGGTGATGACTTCAGCGGTTGCCGGAAAGAGTGAAATACGACCATTAAACAGGTCCTGAATCAGCTCCGACTCTATGGCCCGTACATAAATAGATTGAGCCTCCTGACGTAACTTTTCAGAGTACCCTGAACGAACAGTATCAAGATCGCGCTGACCCTTACCAGAGTTGAACGCCTCAACGGGCACTGATAGTTCGTAGTTCCAGAAACGATCGAAGGTTTTGGCGATCTCATTGGCAACAGGTCCAAGCCCCAGGATGTCTAGGTCGCGGAATTCTCCACCTTTGTTCAGTTCGAAATACTCCTCGGCAATATTACGCCCACCGACGATGCTGATCTGATTATCAACTGTGAATGATTTGTTGTGCATGCGACGATTCGCACGATCGAAGTCACCCAGGTAGTTAAGCCAGTAGGAACCGCTGCGGCCAACGGGATTAAACAGCCTCATTTCGATATTGGGATGCTGGTTGATCAGTAGAAATTCTTCATCATCGACTTCGGTAAAAACATCATCCAGCAGTAAACGTACACGTACACCACGATCCGCGGCTTCGAGTAATTTACCCACGAAAACCAGGCCGGCCATATCGTTCTTCATGAGGAAGTACTGGGCATCAATGCTTCGCTCTGCAATATCAATCAGGGCTAGCCTTGCCCCAAAGGCGTCATTGCCGCTTATCAATGGATAGAAGCCAGAGACATCAGGATGTTCTTTATGCCATTCAGTAACAGCGCGGCCTAAGGTGGTGTTACTAGTATCCCTAATGGCTACGCTATAGTTACGAGGATGTTTCATGGGGCCTGTTGCACAGCCGGTCATTAATGCCGGCAGCAATATAATGAGAAGAATGATTCCGGCTGGTTTGTGCATCAGGACACTAAGTACTCACTTCCTATCGTAGCTGGATATCGGATTGAAAAAACCTAAGCCATGACGAATGGGTATAACGCGTTCAACCATCCTGCGGTGATGCCGGAGTGATGAAGCGAAAACAGGAACGATTCGGAACCACGTCACCGCGAAGTAAATAACCGGCTAGACCCCACTCATTGACCTGATAGCGGCCATTGAGCAAGAACCGGGCGCGGACCGTCCAAATGTATTTGGTCGAAGGCACCAGGGGTTGTTCTAACGCATGCGACGTTGTTCTCAATCCGGCGCGGGCATATACCAATCGGCCTGAGTTGCCGTGAACGGTCTTCCATACCCGCAGTTCGTAGCTCACATCATCTATTAGATCGAGGTTTCCCTCCGTATCGGCGTCATGATCTTCAGCTCGTGGAAACCGTTGCCAGCGCAGGGTGGGTTGCAGTGAATTCACTTCGACGAATTCGCCCCACAACTCGAAGTTGCCCTTTTCGAATGGCGGGTATTCTGGCTGCAGACAAATCGAGGAAATACTGCTGCAACC
>JBDLIZ010000542.1:0-4437 GCA_039714615.1 Pseudomonadota bacterium
TGTACGGTCTTCGCCCGCACTACTCGCGCGTAGTCGGCAAGCGGTACCGGAGCAGGCCCAACATAACCACTTCGCATCGAAGCCTCCAGCGCAACTCTTCGACCGCGATCAGTCAATGCGTATCTCAGCCCAGCGTTCTGTTCGCTCTGCGAACGGATTTCCACGAGACCTTCACGTTTCATAAAGCTCAGTACTTTCTCGAGGATCGGTCCCGCCAGCGCCACGCGTCGCACGAGCTCGGCGAGCGTGAGAACGCCGCCAGATTGCATATGTTTCGCAACAAGGTCGCTGACAAAAGTTTCGCTGAGGCCTGTTTCTTCCAGAACCCTTGGCCGCGGCGAAAGACGGGTGAGCGAATCCAGTTCGCTGATTTCAGGCTCTTCGTCAGTGCGAAACGCCGTAGCGGTGTTGTCAGTAAAATTCATTAGGAAATTCCTTATCCCAAGGCCTGGGAGATGGCGGGCGCTACTATTAATGCCGTGACCGCGCCAGCGGCGATAGCCAACGCATACGGGATCGCCGAATCCAGGGAGACAGAATCCGCGTCGTCCTGGCGATGATCAGGCCCAGTCGAGGTGAGTCGCAGGAAAAACCAGATGGAACCAAGGACTCCGCCGATAATCAGCGTGGAGACCGCCGCAACGACGACATGTACAGGCCCGAGAAAGGCGCCGCACAATGCCATGAGCTTCACATCGCCGGCACCCATCCCACCAGAAATATATAAGGGCAGAAGACAGAGTAGACCCACGCACGCACCGATAGCGGCCATTAAAAAGCCAGCTGTACCGGAAAACCATGTATGACCGGCCACGCCAACCGCCAGGCCGGCGACCACCAATAGATTTGAAATCCGGCGGTCCCGCGTATCGGTGATGAGAGCGATACTCAGCAGCACCAGCAACGGCGCGATCAAAAAATGGTTCGTGAGCGGTTCAAACACTTTGCTCTGTCTCCTGCACTAGCCCCGACAACTGCTCGGGGAAATCAAAGTAAAAGGGGCGCGAGCACCCCAACACTTTACTGGCGATCAAATGACGATCGTTGCAAGGGCATTCCAGATTGCGGTAATAACCCGTCCCACCTGGCCTCCCAGAGCAAGGAATGCGGCAATAACGGCTGCACCCACCAGGCCACCGGCAATTGCGTACTCGACGGTGGTAAGACCTTCTTCGTTTTTTATGAACTTCATTACATGCTTTCTCATTTCTAAACTCCTTCAAGGGACTCTTTGTCCGATGTGTTAAGTGCAAATCATCTGCGATTGCGGAGGATCATGGATCCGATTCAAATTGTTGTCGGAAGCACGGGCATAGTTATAGAAAAGTTGCCCGCGATGTCGCTAGGACTTTCTTGAAGGTCACCCGGAACTTTTTGCGCGACGCCGAAACTTCTGCCAAGACTGTGAACGACTTCACATTTTTTCGACTTTTGTGGCCGGCCTGGAGACTGCAAAGCCAGGCACGGGATTTGTCATAACAAGGTTGCTGATACGTCGTCATCGACGGCCTGAATCAAACGTCGGGGGCTATCGAACGATCTGAGACGTGATTCCTGTTACCCCGCCGGCTTTTCTGTAAAGCTTCTGGAATCAGCGTTGTGCTCACTCGCGCAACACAGTTGAAAGGTTCAAAGGGATACGGATGTCGAACGAACTTAATCCGCGAATGATGTGGGTCGATCTGGCTGCCTCAGTCAAGCAGTCAGAGCTACCGGCGTTGTTCAGCAAGTACTTTGATGTCATCCGCCCTCATTTAGTCGGCTCATTGGAGTCCGAAATCAAGCGCCAGGATCCTCAGTTGATCCTGTTCGACTTTGACTACCCGGAGCGCCCGGGACTAAAATTGCTGGAGATCACGAAGCGGCAGTTCCCCAGCATAGCGGTACTGATGATGACGGTGCAGCACTCGGAAGCTCTTGCTACTTGGGCATTTCGCTCACGAGTCTGGGACTTCCTCGTGAAACCGATTTCGGAGCGGGAACTGGATCGCAGTCTCTCCGCGTTGCACAAGCTGGTAGGAGAGGTCAGTGGCCGTAAGAGATTCCGGGAAATCTTGTGCAAGGCCTCACCGGTACCGGAGGAAAATCGGGTAGCTCCACGCAACACCACCCCCGCAGAGCTCATGCCCGCCCTTGCGTACATCGAAAAACACTTTCGCGGCAAAGTGACCAGCGCGAACGTATCCGCTGCCTGCAAGATGGATTCATTTCGTTTCAGCCGAACGTTCAAAGCAGCTTTTGGCATTACGTTCAAGGAGTACCTGCTCCGCGTTCGCATAAAGGAGGCTTGTCGACTGCTGGAAAAACCTGACGTCGCTGTGACGGACGTGGCCTATCTGTCGGGCTTTAATGACGCCTCATACTTCTCGAAAGTATTCAAACGCTATGCCGGGGTCTGCCCGTCCGTATACATCTCTTCGACAGAGCATCGCGACGTGTTGAACGATGATCGTCTCTCACTGGTGCTGGACAGTATTTAACGCGACATTGACGCTGCGAATTCTACGAAAACAATGCTAACGTCCGGATTTTGCTGATCGTCGATAAATCTGGAACAAAAATACGGCCAGCACAAGTATGCCGATTCCCACCAGAATGAAGATCGTACTATCCCCTTTTAGAAAGGATTCCCCGAGGTAAACAGTCGCGATGGCATACGGTATTTCGGTGATTCCCAGCGCTGTTAGATAAAACAGGAAGCGGTAGCGCAGCATACCGAGCAGGTAGCCGGGGATTTCAGACGGTACGACGGCCTGAAACAGGAGTATGTGGATAAATTTGCTGCGCTCACCGACCTGGGTCTCCCAGTTCGCGAGTTTTTCCTCACCGATAATCATCGAAACGACCGAGCGCCCAAAAAAACGCCCGATGGCGAAGGAAAGGATGCCACCAAGGAACCAGCCGCACCAGAGGAGGGCAAGGCAACCTGCCTTGCCCCAGGCGTAGACGGCGATTGGAGCAAGCAGAGCACTCGAAAAGAACGCGACCATTGCCGAGAGCATCGCGAGTAATACAAACACCAGCATGCCGAGGAGCGGCACCTCGGAGATCATGCCCTCGGTCCAGAAAATAATTGCTTCCGTTTCCTGGTGCAGGGAATCTGAAGCGGCGATGAGACCTGCTACGATGATTAGCGTCCCTACGACAAGAAAGCGGCGTTGTAAATTTTGACGGAGGGCCATAGCATTGCCGGGCTAGTACCTGTATTCGTCAGGCCGCCTTTTTCTTGGCCGTTTTCTTTCTGGTAGCAGTTTTCCTGGCAGCCTTTTTCTTGCCAGCTTTCTTCTTCGCCGTCTTTTTCTTAGCGACGGGTTTCTTTACTACTTTCTTCTTGGCTACCCTCTTCTTAGCCACCTTCTTCCGGCCGGCTTTTTTCTTCTTCGCCGGTTTCTTCGACAGCTCCCGCTGGATACTTGCCAGTGCCCGGTCTATCCGGAGGGCATGCGCCAGGTGATTACGCGCATTGACCAGGTCATCCATCACGGGCTTGAGATCTTCACGCAGCTGTACTGCGTCGCTCTTCGCGCCGTCCAGCACTTTTTCCAGCTTGCGGATTTGCGTTCTGAGTTCCCGCTTGCCTTTGGTTGCGGTCGTAGTCGCCAGCCGCTCGGCTTTCTTCTGCAGCTGAAGCCGGGTTCGCTTGGCGCGCGCATTGGCACGTGTAAGCTCTGCTCTGAGGCGCTTGCGCTGCCGATCCAGCTCCTTCGTGGCGCGTTTTGCGGTAGTCAGGAATTCCTTCTTTGTTTTCTGAAGGCTTTTTTCTATCTGGGTGAGTTCGTTGCTCATAGTGGTACACCTCGAAAAAATCATGGTTCCCCAAAACTGACGTTAGCAGGAATCGGGCCCGGATGGTGTAAGGGATAGCCACGGTAAAGCTACGTCGATAAGTTCCGCAAGTACTCACAAGGGGTCGTGCATGCTGCAGATGATTTGGGCTATGCTGACGGCTACTGATCTTGGGCGATTAACTTAAGCGGAGAAAACCTGTGAACAAACGTAAAATTGCATGGCGTCCTGGTGGAGTCGTAACGTTCCTGGGAATTGCCGCTGCATCAGTCAGCATTGCCCAGGACAGCAACTCGGAACCGGGAGACGAAATTCCGGGGGAAGCTTACGAGCAACGCATGACCGCTGAACGGCTTGCAGAGCTAATCATAAGGGTTGACGACGAAGCGGTGCTGGAGGGCGCGACATGGTTTTTCCATGTCGAGGGAATTGAGGCGGCCGTTGTTTACGACGTCAGCGCGGATCGAATGCGTATCATTATTCCTATTGGACCGGCTGACGAGCTTGATGAGGAAAACCTGCTGCGCATGATGCAGGCAAACTTCGACTCCGCACTCGATGCGCGATATGCAGTTGCGCAAGGTACGCTTTGGGGCGTGTATATCCATCCTCTCAGCACGCTGACTGCCGAGGAGTTTCTGGTCGGGCTTG
>JBDLIZ010000543.1:0-4427 GCA_039714615.1 Pseudomonadota bacterium
GAAGCGTCTGCTGCCATTCGCTCGGAGACGCTTGCCCTTGATGCCTTAATCCAGAAGATCATCACGCAGGCCGAGGCCTCAGCAGGCCAGGGACCAGCCGACACGATGGTTTTCCTAGGGAACCGACACCAGTCGTTTCCTGCGGTTGTGGTGACAGACCCGGTGCTTGAGCCGGTGGACAAGCTGGTCTGGATGGTCATTATGCTTGCGGTCGGTGAGACCGGTGGCAATACGACCTTTCCGGGGTACGAGTCCATCGGCAAGCTGGCCAACGTCTCGTCCCGATCAACGATAGCCCGTGCCATTGCCATCTTGCGTGCGTCACGCTGGCTGACCCTCTGCGCACGGGTACGAAAAGCCAACGGTCGGTTTCGCGGTAATGTCTACGCAGTGCATGACGAACCGCCGCCACTTGCCGATGCACTGCATCTCGATCCCGATTACATGGCCTTTCTTGGTCATGCACTGGGCCATGGTCATGCACGTGTCCGTGCCGTGGCGCAAGGCGTGCTGGATTCCCTCGATGAGGAGATTCAGGCCGGCCAGGACATCTGTGCCCAACCTCACCCGATTGAGCGACGAATACAAAGTGTGGTGGCCACTGAAGGTAAGGAACCCGGCCGACTCTTCTCCTTCACCCTCAATGTTGTCAGACGGTTACGCAGTGATTGTGCCAATAGCCAGAAAGGGGTCAATCACCATGACCAAAATTCGAACACGGCTGATGACCGAGTTCGAAATTCGAACTCGGGTAGTAGTTATATATATAAAACTACTACTACCCCTGCAGTGAGGGTGTCGAATTTTGCACTCGCTGGAAAAGACAATCAGCCATTGGTTTACCCAGTACGTCTTTGCGATAACCATCGTGAAATCGCCGCACGCTATCTCAGCGCGCTTGCACCTGAACAGCGCCAACCCGTCCTCGATGAACTGGCAGGCCGCTTTCTGGCGGAACAGAAGGGGATGAAGCCGGTGTATGACGAGGTCAGTTTTCTGCACTCGCTTTGTAAGCAGATGGCACAGGGAAAATTTCTACCCAACCTGGGTATCAAGGTGCGTGATGGCCGACAGGAGAGGAAAAAACAGGAGCAAAAAGCGTTTCCACCTGAATCATCGCAACGCTCCAGGGAGACCGAAGGGCAGCGGCGAAAGCGAAAAGCGGCCGGTAAAGCGCAGATTGCCGAGATGCGGAAGATACTTGGAATGAGGCCGTCAACTGTAAATCAGAATGTTACGGGCGAAAGTTAATCCAGATAGGGGTATGCCCAGGGCATAATTTGTGGCGCAGTGTCCCGGCTACCCATGGAGACCGCTGAGCAGCGGCGAAAGCGAAAGGTGGCCGGCAAAGCGCAGATCGCCGAGATGCGGAAGTTACTTGGGATGATACCGTCAACCAGGAATCAAGGTGTTAGAGACGAAAGTTAATCCAGATAGGGTGTTCCACGTGGGGACACTTCGACATGGCACGCTAAGGTGTCGAATATCGACACCCCACGTGGTCCCGCATCCGGTGTGTATACAATAATTATCTCAAATACCGAGTAATACATTCGGGTGGAGTCCGGCTAAAAACAACAACGTTACGAGAAGGGATTGTTGCTTGGCAGTGTCGTCTGGGCATGGGCTCAATAGCGTCATGAATGCAGACAATCCCATTGCTCATCCAAACGCCCAAAATCTTGTTGAGCGTCCCAGGCCGCTTGAGAAGCCGGGCGCGCTCCGTGGCGAGGTTTGGCTTACTGTCCAGACAAGACAGGCCCAGCAACTCATTCACGGTCGCACTGGCACCCTCGATAAACCCACGATCATCGGACTGGTCGGCTTTGCCAATCGTTTGCGAGTGATCTGGCAGGCGGCGCGCAAAGATGATCCTTATGCGGACTGGTGGCTCATCAAGGTTCATGAGGCCATTGAGGCTGCCGGAATCTATATCCGGAACCGGCAGGCAGCTCTGGTCAAGCAACTGGAACAGATGCCCGCCATTGAGGTGAGTGTTGCGGCCTCTCAGCATCCCTATCGGGTTCACCTGCAGTTTGCCAGTCCCTACGCCTACCGAGGCGCTCAGCTGCTGGCCGAGTACGACCGCTTGGTCTGCAGGGCATTCACCGCGCGCCACATCGGGTTGTTGGATGGCGAGTCTTGCAAACAAGTTCGGCAGGCCTGTGCACGCAAACTCCGCGCACTCTTCATGATGCCGCAAAGTTATCGGTTGCTTAAGCTTGATCGGGAAACCGTGCGCAAAGAAATTGGGAGAAGTCACGAGGCCCGCCAGATTATGGGTGCGGTTCCCGACGATATCCTGAGTGGTGAACGTCAGGCGCCCCTGTTACCACACAAGGTGACATTGCCATCGGGGGTTGCCGGGCATGTGCGGTTGCGTTCTGGATTACCAGATGCTGACACAACGCTGTCTGAAGATGAAAACGACGACAGATAGTGTATTGGGTTTTCACTGGTATGAACTCGGTTCCTCCCCATAATCCTGTCCCAGATCTTGTGATGACGTGGCCGCAAGTCCATGGCTAAGGCAACACCCGGGCATCGGATCGTATTGCAGCTTGATCTGCGTATCGCACTGGAGGCGATCATCCTGAACCGGCTGGAGCGCATTCCAACAACCCGTCGGCAAGAGTGGCTACGTGGACTCCTGGTGCAAGGGTTTCGTTCCGAGTGTCAGACACTGCGTGAGGCATCGGAAGAGGTAAAACGCAGCCCGACAATGGCATTCAAAAACCGGATGGCTGGTAAGTCACAAAAGCCTGTCAGCCTTCCAGAGCCCGAACCGGGGGTTGTGAAGGGTAAACCCTCGCAAGCCAAACCGGTGAGCAAACCCTTTGCTGCCCTGGGCAAGGTGATCGGGTAGGGCACACAGCGATTTGATTGAAAACTAACGAACCAGAGGACCCGTAACACCATGAGCGATGCTTCCACCATGACCCCTATTCCGGTTGGTCTCGATGACGGCTATGCGTACACCAAACTGGCGCTTCCAGATGGACGTTTGATCGCCATTCCCTCTCGGGCACGGGTGGGACAGTCCGGTGTGACCTGGATTGACCAGGCCGAGCAACGCATCTTCGAGTACGAGACGGAGAAGGCGGTGTACTCGGTGGGCGATGTCGACGGTGCACCTACTCATTTCGAGGGTTACCCGTGGTCCGGACTGAACCGCGCCATTGTGCAACATGCGCTTCAACAGGCCGGCCTCGCGGGCCGAAGCGTGCATGCTGTCTCGGGCCTGCCCGTCAGCGCCTTCTACCGGCAGAGTGGCGAACACCGCCAGGAAACCATTAGCCGAAAGCGCGACAGTCTCAGGCAGCCCACGCGCCCGCTGTCGGATGTACTGCCGGCGGATATCGCCTTCCACGAGGTGATTCCTGAGGCGCTGGCCGCCTGGTATGACTACGTGATCGTCGACCAGGGTGATGGCATCACCCTGGATGCGGATCGTGTATCTGTGCCGGTGGCGATTGTCGACATTGGCGGACGCACGACCGACTACGTAGTCGTGAAGGATCAGGGCATCCTGCATGCCTCCTCCGGCTCTCTGCAGTGTGGCATGTTGAACGTGAAACACAGTGTTGCGAATGGTATCCAGGCACGCTTTGATCTGGAGAACCTGAGTGAACAACTCGTCTCTCAAGCGCTCGAGAACAAGGTCGTACGCCTGCAAGGCAAGAATCATGACATTGGCGAGCTGGTCGATGCCGGCAAGCGCGAGGTCGTCGAACGGATCCATGCAGAGACCCGCCGTCAGCTGGGATTGGGTGTGGAACTGGACCGTGTCCTGTTCGTCGGTGGTGGGACGGTGGCCCTGGCGGAGGATATCGCCAACTGGTTCCCGCATCAGGCGATCGCTGAACACCCGGCCTTCGCCAATGCACGCGGCATGCTCAAGTACCTGCGTTATGTCTGCGAGGCCTCCGATGCGGCCTGAGTACACTAAACATACCGGTTTTATCCGTCGTCACTGCGGTTCAGTGGCAATCGAGGCACCGTCGGACCGTGCAACCGGTGCACAGCGGCCATTTCTCACGAAAGGGCTGTCGGTCCATCTTCAAGGGAACGGAACGCGTTTCCATTCCTACCACCCTGCCGGGCAAGCGTTCCCGTCAGGGATGCACTTGCTCCGGGTTTTCAATCTTTAAGGAGACAGCGCTATGTCAACAAACGAAACCAAGAAATATTTCGATCTTCATACCACTGGTATCGGTTATCTCAACCGTGTCCGGGAAGTGACACCGAAAGAGGGCACGCCCTTTTTAAGTGTCACCATCGCGGCCCTTAGGGGCAGCGTCGACAACGCCCAGTACACGCATTTCGAGTGTCACGTGTCCGGCAAGCAGGCGCAGGAACTCGTGCGTCAGCTCAAGCCGGCCGTCGAGGGCAATTCGAAGGTATTGATCGGCTTCACGCTCAGTGAT
>JBDLIZ010000544.1:0-4419 GCA_039714615.1 Pseudomonadota bacterium
TTCGCTGGCCTTGGTCGAGATCCACGAAGCGATAGAGCAGATCTTCCCCGGTAAGGTGGATATTTCCGATTTGTTCGAACATCCAACAATCGAGGAGTTAGCGGAGCATCTGGAGCGCAGGATGGCTTAGGAATACAAGGGTTTCTTGTGTTTCCAGCGCCGGTGCGACCACAGCCAATCGGCAGGGGCCTCGAGGATCTGGGCCTCGACGGCGCGGGCATAGCGCTCAGTAATGTTATTTTCGTCTCCCGAATAAGGTGGGGTCGCGAGAACCTGGAAATGGGCATTATAGATCCCGCGTTGGCTGCGTTTAACCCCCATGAACAGTACCGGATACCGGGTCATGCGGGCGATTTTTTCCACCCCTAGAAAAAAGGCGGTGTCCTGATTCAAAAACCGGGTCCAGAATTTTTCATCCTCGTTGCGCGGTGTCTGATCCGGTACGATCGCGAAGCATCGAGTTTCGCTCTTGCGCCGCACGATTTCCATAATGGTATTCTTGGCGGGAATCGGTTTTGCTCCGAATCGTGACCGGGTTTCGAGCATCAGCTGGTCCATCGATTGGTCGTGCAATGGTTTATACACCGCATCCATCGGGTGGTTCAGTTTGATGTCGCAGGCCAATAACAGCCAGTCGATGTTGCAATGGTGGGCCAACATCACGATCACGGACTGATCGTGTTCGAGAAACGCTTCCAGAATATGTGCATTGTCGAACTGCACCTGCCTTGCCAGCGCCTCTTTGTCGATGCTGATGGTCTTGATCATCTCCACCAGAACCTCTGAATAATTGTGATAAAAGCGTTTGGCGATTATTTTGATTGCTGGTGGGGCTTTATCGGGAAAGGCGTTTTGAAGGTTTCCGAAGACGACGTCTTTTCGGTATCCAACGATGTAATACAGCAAAAAATAGATAACAGGGGCCAGTGAATACAACACTGACAAGGGTAATTTTGATAGCAGTTTGAGCAGGGTGGTCAAGGTGTCATTTTAATGGTGGTGCCGATGGTCGGGTGGTTTTAGAGATAGGTAGACCAGTCGAATTCCCGATCGCCAAAGACCACAAAGGGCGGGTTTTCCAGGGAGGCCTTTTCATTGTAGCGCAAGACTTGCATCTGCATATCGGTCAGGCGCCCGCCGGCTTCTTCCACGATGCATTGGGCGGCCGCCGTATCCCACTCGGAGGTTGGACCGAAGCGAGGATAGATGTCTGCACTGCCCTCTGCAACCATGCAGGACTTGAGGGCGCTGCCTTTGCGCGCATGTTCGTGAGTTCCGATTCTGTCGAGAAATATTCGAAATGCGCCGTCGGCATGTGAACGACTGCTCACCACAGTGGGGCATTGTGCAGTTGTTTTCCTGGTTTGAATGCTTGCCTTAATACCAGTTGCCGTTTGTCGGTAGGCGCCCTTGCCCCTGCAAGCGTAGTAACAGAGCTGCAAGACTGGGGAGTAGATAATCCCAAGAACAGGTTCATGATGATGGATCAGGGCGATATTGATGCAGAATTCATCATTGCGTTTAATGAACTCACGGGTACCGTCCAGCGGGTCCACCAGCCAATAACTCGACCATTTGCGGCGGGTCTCAAAGGGTAAGTGTTCAGCCTCTTCGGAGATCAAGGGCAGCCGTGGCGTAAGCTTGGCGAGACCATCCCTTATCACTTCGTGGGATGCCAGATCGGCCGTAGTGACCGGGGAATGATCCGACTTGCGGATCACATCGAAGCCTTTTTCATAGATCTCCAGGATCTTCTCCCCGGCCTTGACGGCCAGTTGGCGCGTGGATTCAATCAATCTCATGCATTCGGCATGATCGTAGCTGTCCTGCATCAAGAGTCTCTTTGTTTGGCGAGAAGGTCACGGGCAATATACATTGCGGCGATGCTGCGGGCCTCTGAGAAGTCTTCGCGGTCCAACAGCTTGTGTAGCTGGTCAAGTCTCCAGGGCACGATTTCGATCTCTTCGGGTTCATCCCCCTCGAGGCGGCGGCGATACAGATCCTGCGCCAACACTACGTCGGTGCAGCTATCGATATATCCAGGGGCGATGCTCAATGAACAGAGATGGGTCAGACGTCTGGCGCCATAACCAATCTCTTCCATCAGCTCCCGGTTGGCGGCATTGAGCCGGTCCTCCTGCTTTTCGATACGACCCTTAGGCAGGGCTAGTTCATAACGATGGGTACCGGCGGCATATTCTTTGATCATCAAAACGGTATTGTCATCGCGCATGGGTACGACGATCACCGCGCCATAAGCGGCTCCCTTGAGACGTTCATAGTGGACCCTGGTTCCGTTTGAAAATTCCAGTTCCAGTTCTTCAATCCTGAAAATGCGGGTCTTGGAAATGAGCGATGAATTTAAGATCTTGGGTTTATTTGGCATTGAAAATTTTGAGCAGGATCTTGGGTGGGCACTTTGATCTGAGTCGGTATTGAAGCCATTAATAAATGCAGTTTTTCCTAACCAGGTCACCCGCAGCGGGTGAGAAGGTGATGGCGGTGTGTAGTCGTCCCTCGAACCAGGTGTCGATGGTGAGCCGATTGAGTCCCTGATGGACTTCGAAACCCTCCTGTTGGTGCGGAGTAATCCCTTTAAACTGCAGGCAATCCGCAGGCAGCTCGATTTCCATTGTTACATGCATTGGATAATAGCCGTCGAGAAACCTTCGCATGAAGGGTCCATTATTTAGGGTGTATGTGCCATCAGGGTTGGCCGTCAGGGCCTTACTGATGACGTCAACGCACAGCTTCGCTCCGGGCAGAACATCGCGCAGCTGCACACTATGGCCTTCTACCCAGGCCTGACCGATTTTTGTGTGGGAGGCGATGCTTATATCACGCACTCGCCCTTTTTGGAACACAATCTGTGCGTCGGGAACCGCGTCGATGTGCTGATGGCACTGCTGCAGTTTGATCCAGCCCTCAACCAGGCTGTCTGGTTTTAGAATGATACGAGTCTGATGGTGATGAATCCCTTGGTCTGGTTGCGGTCGGATGAATACTAATTTCCCCTCGTTTACCGCCAGCGCCTTTTCAACCGGGTCTTCTTGCCACCACTGTTCGATTGCGGGATCGGCGGAGATCGAATATGGGATGGCGCAGAGCATCCATAGCATCAGGCTGCTAAGGCAGGCATACTGAATATTTGTCATAATGATCTTCAGTGTAACCTCGATAGGGCATGGGGTCGATCTTATCCAATATTCACTAATCGCGAAGAGTTTATGAGGCATCCAAACTTACCATGATCGATTGGACTTGCATTTCTACGGTTTTTCTAGATATGGACGGAACCCTGCTGGATCTACGGTTTGACAATCATTTCTGGCTGGAACATGTGCCGATGCGGTTCAGCGAAAAGCATAGCTATCCCCTAGAGCAGGCCAGGGAGGTGCTTTATGCCCGGTACAGATCCGTGGAAGGCACCTTGGCATGGTATAGCGTGGATTACTGGAGCCGGCAATTGGAGTTGGATATCAGCGCGCTCAAACAAGAAATGACCCACCTGATTTCAGTACATCCCCATGTAGTCAATTTTCTGCGCAGTGTGGCGGGGACAGGGAGGCGCCTGGTATTACTGACCAATGCGCATGTCAAGAGCGTCGACATCAAACTGGCGAAAACCGAGTTGGGTCAGTACTTCGATCGAATCATCGTTTCGCACGATCTGGGTGAACCCAAAGAGAGCGTTCGATTCTGGCCCTTGCTAAAAGAGTATGAACCCCATGAACCCGCCAGGACATTGCTGGTAGATGATAATCTGAGCATATTGAGGATGGCGCGTCGGCATGGAATCGCTCATCTCCTGGCGGTAAAACGACCCGATACCCAGGGCCGGGAAATCGATAGCGAAGAGTTCGAGGTCATCGAAAATTTCAGTGAGATTCTACCCGGTTGATAGATTCTATTCTTGGATAGACCCCTAATCCCATTTCCAACGCTTGTACCGATCTTTGCAATACTGAAATAAGGATTCATAGTCCTCAAAATAGAGATCAAATCCGTCCTCCGAAGGGGCATCGAATTCGCAATAATCATTGGAATGATCTTTACAGATCTTAGGTCGTCGCTCATAGATTCCACAGCGACCATCGGGCTGCAAATGGCTGCAGCGGGATTCGATCAGTAGATACCAGCCGTCATTATCCTTGTAGATCTTTACCCTCTGGTGTGAGACCTGCCAAAGCAGGTGTTCGAAATCATACTTTTTCCGAGGGGTATCGATTTGCTGGGTGATGTAAGTGCAGCATCTGGAATGGGTGCAAAATGTACACTTGTTCTGTTGGTCAATGTTAAAAGCAGACGTCACTGTAGTAATCTAGATCCGACCTGCAAGAAAAATCAAGGAAAAATCAAGGGACACAATACCTATTTTTCCTTTCTTTTCCGGCCAGGCTTCTTGGGTATCAAATCGCG
>JBDLIZ010000545.1:0-4389 GCA_039714615.1 Pseudomonadota bacterium
ATCTTGGGACAGGATTTTCCTTACGGCACATTGACAGTGAATGCCGTGGGATCATTGCTCATGGGCTTACTGACCATATTGATGCTGGAGCGCATGAGCGTTGGACCTGAAATGCGCGGCGCTCTGTTGATCGGCCTGTTGGGGGCATTTACGACGTTCTCCACATTTTCCATGGAGACCCTGTTTCTCATCGAGCAGGGTGATGTGTTCAAGGCCGTGCTGAACGTACTGCTCAGCGTTGTGGTTTGTATCAGCGCTGCTTGGCTAGGTTTAAAAATAGGTAGGATGGCATGAACGTGACAGTGGCGCGTATCTACGTGACCGAAGGCAAGCATGTACATAATGCTATTTTCAGTCGCTTGCATGATGTTGAAAAGCTGCGTGGCGTGACCGTTTTTCGCGGCATCAGCGGCTTCGGTAAAAGCGGCAGGGTGCATTCCTCCACGCTATTGGACATCTCCTTGGATATGCCGGTGGTGATCGAGTTTTTTGATTCACCGGAAAAGGTGCGGATCGCTATTGAGAATATCAAGCCCCTGATCAAGCCAGGTCATGTACTTACATTTTCCGCCGAGCTGAGTTAATCGTGAATAATAATCAACAATCCCCGCATGCTAGATCCTAAACGCCTACGCAGCAATCTACAGGCAACGGCCGAGCTTTTGGCTCGCCGCGGCTATCAACTGAACATGGGTGTCTTTGAGCAGCTGGAGCAAGAGCGCAAACAGCTTCAGACCGAGGCTCAAACTCTGCGCAATGAACGCAATACGCGATCCCGGTCCATTGGCCAGGCCAAGGCCCGTGGTGAGGATATCGGTCCTCTACTTGCCGAGGTTACCCAGCTTGGTGACCGTTTAAAACATATCGAAACTCGCTTGCAGGAGATTCAAGGGAAGTTGGAAGATGTGTTGCTTGGCATCCCCAATCTTCCTGATGAATCGGTGCCTGAAGGGGCGGATGAGGGTGACAATGTCGAAATCAGACGTTGGGGAGAGTCGAGTGAATTGGGTTTCACCCCATTGGACCATGTGGATCTAGGGACCCGTCTCGGTGGCTTGGATTTCAAGGCGGCCGGCAAGCTAACAGGGTCCCGGTTTGTCGTTATGCACGGGGCGATGGCACGGATGCACCGGGCCCTGGTCCAGTTGATGCTCGATACACACACTCAGGTGCACGGTTATCAAGAGGTTTACACCCCCTATATGGTTAATGCCGACAGCCTGCGCGGAACCGGTCAGCTGCCCAAATTCGAGCGGGATCTGTTCAAGCTGCAGGGTGATCCGGGATATTATCTGATACCTACGGCGGAGGTCCCGGTGACTAACCTGGCACGTGACCGGATCATCGAGGCCGATGACATGCCCGTGAAATATGTTTGTCATACACCCTGTTTCCGCTCGGAAGCCGGTTCTTATGGCAAAGATGTACGAGGGATGATTCGACAGCATCAATTCGAAAAAGTGGAGTTGGTGCAACTGGTTCCCCCGGACCAGTCAAGGCAGGCCCTGGAGGAACTAACGCAGCATGCGGAAATTATTTTGCAAAGGCTGGAGCTGCCTTATCGGGTGATTGCATTATGTGCGGGTGATCTTGGATTCTCTGCAGCCAAGACCTATGATCTGGAGGTTTGGTTGCCAGCACAATCACGCTATCGTGAGATTTCCTCATGCAGCAATTTTGTTGATTTCCAGGCCCGTCGAATGAAGGCGCGTTGGCGGAATCCGCGGGGTAACAAAGCCGAGTTGATTCATACCGTCAATGGTTCAGGACTGGCAGTGGGTAGAACTTTAGTGGCAGTTTTAGAAAACTATCAAGACCAGGCGGGGCAAGTGGCTATTCCCAAGGCGCTGCAACCGTATATGGGGAATGAAAAGACACTGAGCTCTATAACCTAAGTCCTGCAAGGGAGGAAACGATGCTGGATAAAGTCATACCTCGATGGCGAGCGTTGTTGATACTGATAGGGCTCGTCTTATTCTCTGCACGATAGGGGCCATGATCAAGATCAATTTTGGCCGTGAGAGCGACATCGTTTAAGCAGGGTGTGCTGAATTACGTCCTCAATAAAGGTTACCAGAAGGTCCCGACCTTTATGCGTTGGCGGGAGATGCGATCTAAGAGCCGTGCGGGAGGCGAATCCTAGGCCTATCGGACTTAGGCGATCGTAGCGAGGGAAAGCCGGTTTGAGTTCGAATCCCCCCCCTTCACGTCAAGTCCTCATCACTCATCAATAAATGCAAAACTGACCCCCACAACGAAAAAACCCGGGTTTAAAATCCGCCCGGGTTTCATCATTGTCTAAGGCTAGGCCTATTTTTGTGTATCTGTCGGCGCTAGGACAAGTCGATCATTGAAGGTCATGCGACGTTCTTCGAAGGCCTTGCGTTGGGCCTCGATGGCGGCATCATGCTGTTCGCGCAATTTCTGAAAGTGTACCTCCGCTGCCTCGCGCTGGGCCTCCATGGCTGCTCTATAAGTTTTATGGTCAGCCTCAAAGGCATCGCTTCGAAAATTGTTTGGTCCAAGCGCGAATGGCCCCTCTATCGCAGGGATTCGATTCGCGAAATAATCCGCTGGGGGTGCCATCGCCTCGCGCTGGGTTTCCATAAAGGCTTGCTGCTGCTTCGTGATGGTTTGCATGTGTTCAGTGATCGCCTGCTGCTGGGCCTCCATGGCCTTGCGCTGCGCTTCTGCCCTTTCAGCGAAGTTGGGGTTGCTATAGGGGGCGTGGTAATCCGGTAATGTGAAACGCTGTTGCTCGGTCACCTTTTGCATGGCTTCCATGGCTTTCTGTCGCTGATCAAAAAACTGTTGCATGTAATCAGCCATTGCCTTTTGCTGAGCCTCCATGGCTTGCCTTTGGGCTGTATGGTGACTCTCCATGGCCTCCTGTTGTGCCTTATAAAAGGTTTCATCCATGTAGGGGCCTACGGGCGGATACATCGGCTCGTAAGCTTGCGCAGCACCGGCAGTAGCTGCAATCAAGGCAGCCGAAATAATGAGTTTACGGGTGGTCTTCATAATGGGATATCCTCGCAAGTTATTAGTGAGTAGTAACGATAATTTGAATATAATTATACTCTAATAAACTAATAATGCAACCCTTTTATGTGCCTTACCGGCCCCTCTGTCACGGCAACTTAGACATCGCGCCATAAACCTGCCAACAGAATAAACCATGCCATGATGAGGGCGAGTCCACCAAAGGGGGTGACAATGCCCAGCCAACGCATGTCGGTGACGCACAGAAGATAAAGGCTACCGGAAAACAACAGAATACCCGTGACCATCAAGCCCCCCGACCAGGCCATCAACAGGCTTGATGGATACTGTTTGATCAGTATTCCTATCAATAGTGTTCCGAGGGCGTGATACATATGGTAGTCGACTGCCGTTTTGTAGACAGCCATCATTTCATCGCTTAAATGAGCTTTTAATCCGTGGGCACCAAAGGCGCCCATACCAACAGCCAAGGCGGCGAGCAAAGCACCTATAGACATCAATATCTTATCCACGCTGTCTCCTGCTTATGAATGCTCATTGGTCATGGGTATATATATCATAGCGTGTCGTTTTACCATGGGCAGACCTGGTCGGAGGAGCATCGGAAAGTGGTTCTGCAAAACGGGGTCTTTTCACAACGACTCTGTTATTGGCACAGTTTAGTGCTGCCTGCAGCAAAGCCGCTGCATCACTATCGTTTCCCAACAAGTCGCGAAGAATCTGCATCTCCTTTTTAACCTTCGCACTTTTAGTGCTTGGTGGATACATCGGGTCCAGATAAACGACATCGGGCCGCTCTTGTTGAGATAGGTTGTCAAGGTAGGTGATAGCCTCGGTGTGGATGAGTCTTACCCGCTTTTTGACTAAGGGGCCCAAGGCCGTCGTCTGTGCGGCACGTTTGAGCCCATCTTCGAGCAATGCTGCGATGATCGGTGATCGTTCCAGCATCAGCACCAAACAACCGAGCGAGGCTAGCATCATCGCATCGCGGCCCATTCCCGCCGTGGCGTCGATGACCTTGAGATCAGGATTCCCTTTCAGTCCCAAGGCCCGGGCTAGGGGTTGGCGTTTATTTCTTCCGTGTACCAGTCTGTAACCCATTTTCCCCGTTACGAAATCACAGGATATCGGGCCAGGCGCGTCGCTCCCGGTTTTTACTAATTCGAGCCGGTCCTCGTTATATCGCAGTTGATAGCCGCGGGCCTGTTCTGCTAATTGCTGGGTTAAGTCGGGTTTTTCCAGTTTATAGTAGTATATGCTCGCTTTTGGATTGGAGTTTTTACCCATATCTCACATTCCGCACCCTAGTTCGCTGCATTTAGGTAATTTATCGAATCAAATAGCGGCATTTTATCGACATATCGTAAAGCAGGGTACACGTCTGGT
>JBDLIZ010000546.1:0-4384 GCA_039714615.1 Pseudomonadota bacterium
CAGGCGGGTCGGTGAAAGACCGTATCGCCCTTTCAATGATCGAGACAGCGGAGAAAAGCGGGAACCTGACTCCGGACAAAATCGTTTTGGAAGCAACCATCAGACTGTGGGATAATGTTCCCAGCACTGTAGCATATCGCGGTTCACCCCACTCCAAATTGACATCAATACGCCCCACTACTGAAAAATAACGACGGATATTATTCGACAATGGAGAACCAGGATAGAAAGTCAAAACCTATGGCAAGACTGATCACCTTTGCCGTAATAGGTCTATTGGCCGGATTCATCGCCAATTGGATTATCAGCCAAAAATCACCCTCTTCCGCTCCGGCAATTCAATTGGAGCATGCCACGGCGCTGTTCGGGCAGACCCGCCCCTTATCACCCTTCACCCTGATGGATCACGACGGCCAACCCTTCGGAAATGAACGCCTGCAAGGACGGTGGAGTTTCTTGTTTTTCGGCTATACACACTGCCCGGATGTCTGCCCCACCACGCTGGCCAGCTTGAACGAGGCCATGGGCAAAATTGCCACTAAAGAGAATGCCAAAGCCCCCCAGGTCATCTTCATATCGGTAGATCCCGACCGGGACGACACCGATCAGCTGAAGGGTTATGTCAAATATTTCAACCCGAACTTCCTCGGTCTCACCGGCACCCCAGCGGCCATCGATACCTTGACCTCTGCGCTGGGTATACTGCATGTCAAGACCCCAAACCCCAACGATCCGCAGAACTACCTGGTGGATCACACCGCTACGGTGCTATTGATCAATCCTGAAGGTGAACTGCTGGCTCTGTTTGGTGCCCCCCATCATGCCGACAAGATTTCAGCAGACTTCAATAGGTTGCGAACCTACTATGAGGAACAGAGCTGATCACCGTCAGGCAGCGCAGCTGCGTTTTATATTTAATCGCTGAGATCATTTCATGACCTGGATCTGGTATATCATCCCACATCACCTGATCTCACGCCTGACTTATAGCCTAACCCGGTTGCATCTCCCGTTCCTGGTAACCGCGGGAGTCCGTTTGTTCATCAAATTGTTCAAGGTCGATATGAACGAGGCTGCGGAAACCAACCCCGCGGCCTACCCCACGTTCAATGCCTTTTTCACCCGTCGCTTGCGCCATGGTGCCCGAGCCGTTACCCAAGATCCAGCCGGCATCGCCTGCCCCGCCGATGGCAGGATTAGCCAGATCGGCGAAATCGATGACGACAGGATCTTTCAGGCCAAGGGACAGGACTATTCGGTAGTGGAACTGTTGGGGGGCAGCGAATCACGCGCCACACCGTTCAGCAAGGGTATGTTCTGTACCCTCTATCTCTCACCCCGGGATTATCACCGCGTTCACATGCCTATTGATGGCGAGTTGAAGGAGATGGTGTATGTGCCAGGGAGGCTTTTCAGCGTCGCCCCCAAGCCGGTAAAAAACATCCCAAGATTGTTTTCCCGCAATGAACGCATGGCCGCGATATTCAGCACCGAACAGGGTCCCATGGCAGTGGTGATGGTGGGGGCGCTCAATGTCGCGGCCATCGAAACCGTATGGGCCGGATTGGTTACACCCCCAGCCGGGAAACGGATTCAGGTCAGGCGCTATCCAGCGTCCGACGGACAAGTATGGCTGCAACGCGGCCAGGAGATGGGCAGATTCAACATGGGTTCCACTGTGATTGTATTGTTTTCCCCCGGCCTCTTGGGCTGGAACAGTGAACTGCAGGCGCAGGACCCGGTAAAGATGGGGCAGCGCTTGGGGGGCTTGGTGAGGGTCTAGGAGAACAAGAAAACATCATGAAGAAACACATAATAAGCATCGCAATTACAACACTATTATCTTGCAATGTGTTTGCGAATAATGGTTCAAGGCAATTTGTGCAATTACCAAAAATGATGCAAGAGCATATGATGAGAAATATGCGAGACCACTTGTCTTCTATTAACGAAATCCTTTCATATATGGGTGATGGTGATCTCGATAGGGCCGCAGAAATAGCCGAAAACCGTCTCGGCATGAGTTCGCTCGAATCGCATGGCGCGAGTCATATGGCACAATATATGCCGAAGGGAATGCGTCAGGCAGGAACCAGCATGCACAAGGCAGCAAGTCGTTTTGCTCTCAAGGCAGAGGAAGGGGAACTATTGCCCGCTTACAAATTACTTGCGGACATCACCTCATCGTGTGTCACGTGTCATTCAGCTTATCGGATCAGATGAGTGCGCAACGGAACTCGGGTCTACCATCGAATTTGAGGGAGATCTACCCCATCTTTGGGGGTTTGAAACAATATCTCTTTATAAAACAGCATGTTAATTGTTTTTTAGTGGTCGTTATGGCACTACAGATTTTTTTCTGTGTCTCAGTTTCTCTGATCCTATGAATGTTTTTTGAGACCCTCCCGGGCGAGATGAAGCACCAAGGGCATCGTAAATCTGTTTCTGTTCCGGTTCAGCCCGGGTGGGTTTGCGAAGATGGACCGTTCTTTCATCTTCGCACTCAAGTGCCACCGTGACACGCTGCTGGTTTTCCATCTTGCGTCGTAGCGTTTCCCAGCTATCGTCTATTCCCTTTGTCTTGAGCTGGGTACGCAGGGTATGCACCAGGTGGTAGGCGATCAGGGTAATGAAGATGTGTCCGCTTACCCGATCTTCCTTGTAGTGGTAGATGGGACGCATCCCAAGTTCGGTTTTCATGCTGCGGAACACCGCTTCCAGATCGGTGAGCATGGTGTAAGTATTCCACAGGGTTTTCTCGTCCCAGTCATCAAGGTCGGTACGCAGGCAGTAAACACCGGGATGGGTGGCCTGGGTGTTGGGTTTTTCCTTGCGTGTCCAGTGAATAGCCTTGGCATTGTCACTGTCCGGATCAGGGGTGACCTTGATCTCATAATGCTGTGCCGCCCGGGCATATTTCTCTTTTAAGCGACCGATGCGCACCAGCACCTTGTCGTAGCGCTTGAGTTTACCTTTTTTATGTAAGCCATCGGCTACGCTCTGCAAGGATTGTTCAAAACGCTCGGCGAAGCGATCCTGGATGGCCTGTTCTTTTTTCTCCCGCATTTCAGAGTGACAGTACAGCTCGATCTCCCCGGTTGCTTGGTTGATGCGCCGTTGTACCTGAACCTTCTGAGCCGGCGTGCGCTTGACGGTAATGGCCTCGTTTTCATCAAAATCCCGCTTGCGTTTGCGGCTCACGACCAAGTAGCGATAGCCATTGTCTTTTAGCCAGTTGATATTGTCCTCACTGGCGATGCCCGCATCCATGATCACAATGGCTCCGCGCACCACACCAAGCCCAGCAAGCATGGTTTCCAGCGTATCGCCTTCGGTGACGTTGCCCGGGAATATCCTGCTGTTGCGTGGAAAGCCGCTGCCGTCTAGCACCAGCCCCAGGGTGACCAGCGGGCAGTCCGTACGTTTTTCCTTTGAACGTCCGAACTTTGCTTTGGAATTGGTGGCAGCGGTACCCTCGAAAAAGGTATTGGTCAGGTCATAGAACGTGACGGTTTCCTCAAAACCGAACAGGGACTGTTCATGGCGATAGAGATGGGTTTCCAGTGCCTCCTTGTGCTTGTACAACAGGTCTCTGAGGCTTGGTAGAGTCGGCCCAGTTTCATGGCTTCAAAGTCGTAGTCGATCAGCTCGCCCAGCCCGCTACGCTGTTGCAGCCATTGGTGGCTGGCGCGTTCGCTGGCGGGAAAGGCCATGCGGGCAACGATGTTGCCCACTGCCGCCGCCAGTTGATGGCGATTGAATCCGAGTTGTTGCAGTTTCTGTGGTAGTTTCAGCGGTTTCATCGCATGCAAGGCAAGCTGCTCCACGCCGACCCGGCGCGGACGCATCAGCTCCATGCGGTCCAGGTTAACGGCGTGGAATTCCCCGACGTCGGCGCTCTCAGTGCTACGCGATTCAATGATCTGTTCGGTATAGCGTTGGGCCTGGATTTCCAGTGGCAGTGGCAGTTCAACGCTCAGAAGGCTCGCCTGTGTATCAAGTAGTTGCTTGATCCGGGCCGTCAGTTCTTTCCACTGGCTTTTCGGTACGCAAAAATGACGTCCCAGATTGAGCAGGATATGTTGTTTGACCTTGCCATCGACGCGCTCGGTCTCTACGAGACGATGGGTATAGTAGGGTTCACCTGCGGATGGGCGAGTTTTGATGGCGGTGCGGCGAATAAACATAAACTCACCTTGCCCTGAATTTCAGGCCAATGCAAGATGGGCCGGGTCGATTATGGCTCTACATTACGAATCAGAATTTCAACGCATTGTTTTTATAGCTCGATGTTCAAGTTAGTGATTCCTAATATATCAATATTCCCTATACTAAATCCTTCAAATCCTACTCGACACTATGCCATTACCTGCGCTTGTTGAGC
>JBDLIZ010000547.1:0-4383 GCA_039714615.1 Pseudomonadota bacterium
ACCAAAGACCGATCGATGCCCACGCGAAAAGACGTATCCAGATTATTATCGGTGTTGTGGTGCTGTTGATGGCCGTGGTTGGCGCCGGGGTCCACTTTGCGGTTAAAAAGACCCTGACCGATAGCCTGGTTGAGGGGCTAAAAACCGTTCTTGAGGCCGATGTCGAGGCGTTGCGGATCTGGATAAAGAAGAAGAAATCATTGGCCCAGGCGTTTTCCAAAGATCCCAGGATACAGCCATTGGTACAGCAACTGATAGCGGCTAGAGATCGGCATGACAATCCGCGCCAAGGGGTACTTAACACACCTCAATTGACAACGCTTCGCGATATATACCGCTCGACTTATTACCTAAATGAGTCCCCTTTTTTTGTGATCGTCGACCGCAAAGGGGTGATTGCAGCCGATCAAGACGACATTATCGGAAAGGGATTGACAGCTCATGGGGCCTCGCTCATCGATCAGTTCTTCCAGGACGGACTGCGTTTTTTCAAACCCGAATTCGAAGGGTCTTTGCTGCGGGAATACCAGGCCTCCACCGATCGATATTGGATGGGTTTCATGGCACCCATACAGAGTGACAAAGGCGTAACCCTCGCGGCATTGATCTTGGCAATGAGGCCAGAGCAGGATTTCTCACGGATACTATCCATTGCCCATATGGGCGAGAGTGGAGATACCTATGCGTTTGATGAAGGCGGCGTCATGCTTTCTGATACCCGCTATGCGGAGCAATTGAAAACGATCGATTTACTCCCGAATGATCCACAAGTACGATCGATCCTGCGTGTTCAAATTCGCGATCCCGGTGGGGATCTAACTCAAGGCTACAGGCCAAAAATGCCGATACAGGCCTGGCCATTCACCCAACTGGTTGCGATGACGGTAGCGAACAGGCAGGGCACGCAATATCTGGTGGAACCCTACCGGGACTATCGAGGGGTGCAGGTGGTGGGCGCCGCTCAATGGCTATCGGAATATGGCTTCGGGATCGCCACGGAAGTGGAGCTGGAGGAGGTATTAAGCCCGCTGAATCCATTGAAATTTCTCTCTTATGCTCTGTTCGCCATCCTGTTTTTCCTAGGTGTCTTGATCGTTTATTACAGTCTGGTCATCCAGACCCTAAGACGCCGCTATCAACAAGTTCAGAAACTGGGCCAGTATTCTCCGATAAAGATGATTGGTGAAGGCGGCATGGGGAAGGTCTATCTAGCCAATCACGCCTTCTTGAAGCGCTTGACCGCGGTCAAATACCTGCCCATGGATCGAGTAAAACACGAAACAGTGACGCGTTTTGAACGCGAAGTGCAATTGACCAGTAAACTCACCCACCCGAACACGGTGCAGATCTATGATTATGGTCGCACGCCGGAGGGCATTTTCTACTATGCCATGGAGTATCTTCCGGGCATCACATTGACCCGATTACTTGAAATCGACCCCACCATACCACCAGCTCGCGTCATTTATATCCTACGCCAGATATGCTCTTCACTGGAAGAGGCACACAGTGTAGGCCTGATCCATCGTGACATTAAGCCACTGAATATCATGCTATGCCGGTGGGGAATACGGGCCGATGTGGTGAAGGTGCTGGATTTCGGGTTGGTCAAGGATGTCAGTCAAACCAAACAACCACAACTCACTTCTGAACATGTGATATTGGGGACGCCGGGTTATTATGCGCCTGAACGGCTGCTTGATCCTAAAAATATTGATGACCGCGTCGATCTCTTTGGGCTGGGTATCATCGCTTACCATCTGTTGACTGGAAAAGATGTCTTCGAAGGGAAGGATACGGCACAGACCCTGCTGAAGGTGATCGAGATGCAGCCGCAATATCCGTCTTTCCTCGTTGAGTATGAGATACCGCAGCAACTCGATCAGCTGGTCATGGACTGTTTGGCCAAGGACCCCGATGATCGTCCTCAAGGCATGGGTGAGGTGAAGCAGAGATTAAATGACCTGGAGCGACAACTCACTCCTTGGGATCAGGGGGATGCCAGAGGGTGGTGGGATGCTCATAAGAATGAGATCGACGAGTCTTTTCCGCAGTAGATCAGTCCTAAGTCCGACAGGACTCCTAGCGTCCAGGTCTCAACTCAGCACAACAAAAATTCCAGCAGTGCCTTCTGGGCATGCAGCCGGTTGCCGGCCTCGTCCCAAACCACGCTTTGTGGTCCTTCCAACACCTCGTTGCTGACCTCTTCCCCACGGTGAGCCGGCAGGCAGTGCATGAATAAGGCATCTTGGTTGGCCTGCGCCATGATCTGTGCTGTAACTTGATAACGGGCAAAGGCCTTGAGGCGCCTTTTCTGTTCTTTTTCCTGGCCCATGCTGGTCCACACATCGGTCACTACTAGATCGGCCTTGTGGGCGGCCTCCATGGGATCGCGCATGATCTGCACCCTTTGGGCGGCAACCTGTACGATATCGTCCTCGGGCTCAAAACCTTCCGGGCAGGCGATTCTCAGTTGGAAATCGAACCGTTTGGCGGCATTGATATAGGAATTGCACATGTTATTACCGTCGCCTATCCAGGCGACCGTGGCGGCCTTGATATCGCCGCGATGTTCCTGCCAGGTTTGCATGTCCGCGAGCAATTGGCAGGGATGAAACAGGTCGGTCAAACCATTGATGATCGGGACCTGGGAGTGTTCGGCAAAATGCACGATGTTGCGATGCTCGAAGGTGCGCACCATGATGCAGTCGACCATGCGGGACAGCACTCGGGCGCTGTCTTCGATGGGTTCTCCTCGGCCGAGCTGGGTGTCGCGTGGTGAGAGAAACAGGGCGTGTCCTCCGAGCTGGGCCATTCCGGCCTCGAAAGAGACTCGGGTGCGGGTCGATGATTTGTCGAAAATCATACCCAGAGTGCGGTGTTTCAGCGGCTCGTGGATCTCACCTCGCCGGTGTGCGCGTTTGAGTTCCGTGGCCCGTGTGACCAGTGAGATCAGCTCCTGGGAGTTGAGATCCAGCAAGGTAAGAAAATGACGAATGGCCATGGTTTAAGCCTCTCTCGGAATGGATTTGGCGGTTTTGGTAAAGAATTCACACACCAGCTCAGTGACGGTGTCAACGATCAAGTTCGACTGGTCACGGATGGCGTTGAAATAAAAACGGCAGCGGTAAACGCTGCCGTATTTCCTTAAGTCCTTATACCTAGATCGCTGCAAGTGATCTAGGTTATATCTATACCGAAAAATCTCGCCCAGGTAAAGCCCTGAGTATCGTTGATAGAACTTTTGGACCGGCCATTTAAATCAGAACGGGAGGCCGTGACCCTGCGCCGTCATACACATTAACATAGGGATAGATAGCAGAGTGTTGGTGCGAGAAGCCATAAAGGCTACTTTTTTGGCATTTGCCTTCTCATCGTCAGTGGCTTCCACGAAGCCCAGCAGTTTTTTCTGGTTAGGCCAGATCAGCACCCAGACATTGAAAAGCATAATCGTGCCGAGCCAAGCGCCTATACCGATTATGGTAAGCGGTGCTTGAAGTGTAAACGCCAGCACTATCCCCGAGGAGCCGGCGGGCGCCATGGCTTCCAATGCTGCCGCACCGGTCACCCAAGTGGCGACGGCGGCCCATCGAAACCACAGTAAGGCGCGTGGTGCCACGTACTTGCTTATGGCGGCCGGCCCAGGGCCATCCTTATCGGCCATGGCGGCCGCTACGGCGGGTACTTGAATAAAATTGAAATAATAAAGTATTCCTATCCAAGCAACGCCTGCAATTACATGCAGCCAAACATCAATTTCCCAGATATTCATGGTGTTCCCCTCATTTCGTTTTTGTAAGTAATGTTAATGTTGGTGAATTGGTTTTCTATTGGAATGTGTGCACTATGCGGCGACATTCAGTAGCAAGTTGATAATAATCGCGAGAATGAAGCCAGCGACTATGGTGCCGGTGATGGTATTGAGTGGATTCATTTTAGTACCCCTTTTTAGGATTTCGATATCAAAGCGCGTTTGCGACAGCCAGATGTTGTATGGTAGTTGTTTGAATAATGGCATTCAATGTATTTACAGTGTGGTTATTGGGGTCGGTATATAGGCGATCTGGCGCCAACGAGAAGACGATGTTATTTACTTCCATCGTGAAAGAGAAAGGCCATGTGTGGAATTGCCGGTGAATTACGCTTAGACGGTGACCGCCCGGATCTGGGGGTGATGCGGCGCATGCTGGATCGGCTCAGACGCCGTGGTCCGGATCACGAAGGCAGTTATTCCGATGGCCCCCTGATGCTGGGCCACCGCAGGTTGTCAATCATCGATCTCAGTACCCATGCAAACCAGCCGATGGTGGATGCCGAGCTGGGGTTGGCGTTGGTATTCAACGGCAGCATCTATAATTACCCCCAGCTGCGTGAGGAGCTGAA
>JBDLIZ010000548.1:0-4367 GCA_039714615.1 Pseudomonadota bacterium
AGTGTTTTTTCCACAACGGAATTGACACGAAACTGTTTGCCCATCACAATAAGCGACTTTTTTTCAGGCAGAGGAACGAATGTGTTCGAGCCTGTGGTTCGGGTCCGTTACCCAGCAGTCGCTCAGGCCTTGGATTGGTTGAGCAGGCATTGTGCAGGACATTCCGATGGGGTCAAGTTGACAGGAACGGGTAGTTGTATATTTGCCTCGTTTAGATCCCGTAGCGTGGCGGAATCGCTGCTTACTGAGTTAAGCGACGAGTGGCAGGGTTTTGTCGCTCCCGGGATGAATATCTCACCGCTATTGAGGCGCTTGCGGGCGGAGAAATCCATCCATGGCAATCAGCTGAACTGATCAGAGCTTCTCAATCTAAATTTTCTTTTGGGCCGTCGCCAAGTGGCAAGGCACGGGGTTTTGATCCCCGCATTCGCAGGTTCGAATCCTGCCGGCCCAGCCATTATCCCGCCAAGATGCGGTTCTAAAATGCTGCGGTTTTCATGCGCGAATATTAAGCTAATTTAAATCAGCCAAAGAATTTTGGATTAAATTAAGGAGTAGGCTGTCGTCGTGTCAGAATCCCACCAAATGATGGTGTTTTCAGGAAACGCCAATCTCCCCTTGGCAAAGGCCGTCGTCAATCGTTTGAATATCCCGTTGGGTAAGGCGCTGGTTAGTCGCTTTAGTGACGACGAGGTCAGGGTAGAGATCGAAGAATGTGTACGTGGCAGGGATGTGTTTATCCTACAGCCAACCTGCGTGCCGACCAATGAAAACCTGATGGAATTGCTGATCATGGTAGACGCCTTGCGGCGGGCCTCGGCGGGGCGCATTACCACCGTGATCACCTATTTCGGTTATTCGCGACAGGATCGCAGGGTGCGCTCGGTCAGGGTGCCGATCTCCGCTAAGGTGGTGGCCAATATGCTAACCAGTGTAGGCACCGACCGGGTATTGACGGTCGATCTGCATGCCGATCAGATTCAGGGTTTCTTTGATCTACCGGTAGACAATGTCTATGCCTCGCCGGTATTGCTGGGTGATATCTGGCGGCAGAAATACTCGGACCTGATCGTCGTTTCCCCCGACGTGGGAGGCGTCGTGCGGGCCAGGGCCTTGGCCAAACGCCTCGATGACGCAGACCTGGCAATCATCGATAAGCGTCGCCCCAAGGCCAATGAGGCCAAGATCATGAATATTATCGGTGAGGTGGAGGGTAAGACCTGCGTAATTATCGACGATCTAGTCGATACCGCAGGCACGCTGTGTCGGGCGGCGCAGGCGCTCAAGGAACACGGGGCTAGCAAAGTAGTGAGTTATGCCACCCATCCCGTCCTGTCCGGTAGGGCCGTAGAAAACATCGAGAATTCCAAGATTGATGAACTGGTGGTAACGGATACCATTCCGTTGCGTAAGGATGCTAAGGCATGTTCGCGTATTCGTGTGCTTAGTGTGGCGGCGATGCTGGGGGAGACCATACGACGCATCAGCACCGATGAATCCGTGAGTTCTCTATTTATTGATTAGGGATGCAGATTATAACGACATTATGAGGACATGCTTTCCGCGCAGCGGCTTCGTCCTTGACCAGTCCTAAAACTCTCCTTGGTCGCGTGGAGAGGACTTGGGCTTGATATCACTTTGGAGTTCAATCATGAAAAACGAATTTGTAATAAGCGCTGAACCCCGCGAAGACAAGGGTAAAGGTGCGAGCCGCCGCCTTCGTCGCGCAGGCAAGGTACCTGCAATACTGTATGGGGGTGATAAAGAACCGTTGTCTATTACTTTAAAACACAACGAGTTGTTATGGAATCTGGAGCATGAGGCGTTTTATTCTCAGGTGTTCAAATTAAAGATGGGTCGTCAGACCCAAAAAATCATTTTGCGAGATCTTCAGCGTCACCCTAGTAAATCCAGTATCCTGCATGTAGATTTGCAGAGGGTCCTCGCCCATGAAATGCTCAAGGTAAACGTGCCCCTGCATTTTATCAATGAAGATGATTCAGTAGGCGTCAAACAGCAGGGAGGGATGGTTAGCCATTTGTTGACCGATGTTGAGGTGGAGTGTCTGCCTGATGATATACCAGAATTTATTGATATTGATGTTGCCGAGCTAGAAATCGGCGACTCGGTTCGATTATCGGATCTCAAGTTGCCGGAAAATATTACACTCGTAGAGTTGGCCCTGGGTGAAGATCACGATAGCGTGGTGCTAACCATCAGTCCGCCGCAAGCGGAAGAGCCGGAGGTTGAAGAGGAAGAAGTCTCAGCCGAGGGTGAAGAAACCGCAGCCGAGGGTGAAGAGCCTGGGGGTGAGGATAAGGAATAATACCCAGATCCTGCAAGCGATCGCACTCACATAGCACAAGCTCTTGATCCGTACAGCGATATTTGCTCCTTCGGGAATCACAGTAAGGATTCCACTCGGTCTCAAATTCACTCTACGAATCAATATCTTACACTCTGTAAGCATGATCGCTTGCAGGATCTAGGTAATAATTTTACCTTGAGCGAACCAAAACCTATATCGTTGATTGTCGGACTGGGCAATCCAGGCGCCAAGTATGACAAAACCCGGCACAATGCCGGGTTTTGGTTGGTGGACGAATTGGCAAAACGCTTTAATGCTGTATCTCGCTCCGAGGCGAAGTTTTATGGTCAGGTTTGCCGGATTGGCATCGCTGAACGTGATCTCAGATTGTTGAAACCGCAGACCTATATGAATCGCAGCGGGCAGTCGTTAAAGGCCATGAGCGGCTTTTTCAGGATTCCTGTGTCGAGAGTTCTTGTTGTTCATGACGATATCGATTTAATCCCGGGCCGGGTTAAACTCAAACAGGGTGGCGGACACGGCGGACATAATGGATTGCGCGATATCATCGCTCAGTTAGGTGGTGGGTTTTGGCGGTTGCGCTTGGGTGTTGGCCATCCCGGACACCGTGATCAAGTTACCGATTATGTGCTCTCTCGTCCCAGCAAAGAAGATCATGAACGGATTCTAGAGGCAATAGATCGTGCGGCAGGCGTGATGGATCTCCTAGTCTCAGGAGAAATGGAGAAAGCGATGCACCGCCTACACAGTGTTACAACACCTTAAATCTAGATCGCTATAAGTGGTGATTGCTTGCAGGATCTAGATGAGATTTGATTTCATATTATGGGTTTTAAATGTGCTATCGTGGGTTTACCCAATGTTGGTAAATCGACATTGTTCAATGCCTTGACTGCGGCGGGTATTGCGGCCGAGAACTATCCCTTTTGCACTATTGAGCCCAATATAGGGGTGGTTGCCGTTCCCGATCGGCGTCTAGATGCATTGGCGGCGATCGTCAAACCCGCCAAGGTTGTTCCCACCGCCATGGAATTTGTGGATATTGCCGGATTGGTGGCGGGTGCATCGAAAGGCGAAGGTCTAGGTAATCAATTTCTGGGCCACATTCGTGAAACCGATGCCATCGCCCATGTTGTGCGTTGTTTTGAGGACGACGATATCAGTCATGTTCATGGCGGTATCGATCCGCTCTCTGATATTGAAATCATCAATACCGAACTGCTGTTGGCCGATATGCAGACGATGGACAACACTATTGAGCGCATTAGCCGGGTAGCTAAATCAGGTAATAAAGAAGAATTGGCCCGGCTGAGTCTCTACCAACGGATCAAGGTGCACATCGATGCTGGAAACCCTGCCCGCTCCATGGACTTAGATGATGAGCATCACGCGGCGCTGCAACAGCTCCATTTGATCACTACTAAGCCCGTGTTGTATATCGCCAATGTTGCTGAGGATGGTTTAAAGAACAATATGTACTTCGACCGTGTTCGAGAATTTTCTCATAGCGAAGGGGCCGAAACGGTTCCTATCTGTGCCGCCATCGAGGCCGAGATTGCACAGCTGGAAGATGACGAAAAGGACGAGTTTCTGGAGGAGATGGGGTTGACAGAACCGGGGCTCAACCGGGTCATAGGTACGGGCTACGGCTTACTGCATCTGCAAACCTTTTTTACCGCTGGGCCCAAGGAGGTGCGTGCCTGGACCCTACGGCAGGGTGCCACGGCTCCGCAGGCGGCAGGGCGCATACACACCGACTTTGAAAAAGGTTTTATCCGTGCCGAGGTGATTGGCTATGAGGATTTTATCAACTGTGGCGGTGAGCCGGGGGCAAAGGATGCCGGAAAGTGGCGGCTTGAGGGTAAGGATTATATCGTACGCGAAGGTGATGTCGTGCATTTCCGGTTTAATGTTTAGGAATAACTCAACCTTGGGCACCCTAGGAGGCTGTCCGAGAATAGCGACCGTAGCGAGGGCAAGGCTGGCTGAGCCAGATTTTTCGTTCATTTGAGGCGAATATTGGCCATATTTAACGAAA
>JBDLIZ010000549.1:0-4357 GCA_039714615.1 Pseudomonadota bacterium
AATGGGTATATGAGTTCAAGGTAATTAATGACAGGGGCCGTTTACTCGAAGTCTATGTCGATGCTCAGACCGGTGCAGTTCTCTCTATGGAGGAGGACTAATGCGGATTCTCCTGGTAGAGGACGACAAGAAGACAGCCGAGGCAGTGAGCGCCTCTCTCACTGCCGCCGGCTACGCAGTCGATCATGAAACCGACGGAGAAGAGGCCTGGTTCAAGGGAGATACCGAGCCCTACGCGGCAATCATTCTCGATCTTGGCCTGCCGGGTATGGACGGCTTGTCAATTCTCAGAAAATGGCGGCAAGCAGGACAGACCTTTCCGGTTCTGATTCTCACCGCACGGGGTGACTGGAATGAACGTGTTGAGGGAATCGATGCAGGGGCGGATGACTATTTGCCCAAACCGTTTCAGATACAGGAGTTAATAGCCCGCTTACGAGCAATCGTACGGCGGTCAGCGGGCCAGGCAACACCGGTTATCACAATCAGCGCTGTGTCTCTCGATACTCGCCAGATGCGTGTCACCGTGGACGGCGTGCCGATCCATTTATCCCCCCAGGAATATCGTCTGGTGAGCTATCTCATGCATCACGCAGGGCGTGTAGTGTCACAGCATGAGTTGACTGAGCAACTTTATGCACAGGATTTTGAGCGTGACTCCAATGCCATTGAAGTACTGGTCGGGCGCGTGCGCAAGAAGCTTGGCGTCGACTTGATCCAGACTCGCCGCGGGTTTGGTTACGTCATAGAGAAACCTGAGTCGTGACGCAGCGCTCTCTTCGTTCCCGCTTGCTTGTTGCTGCTGTCATATCGATCTCAGCGGCGTTAGTAATCGCCGGTATTAGCCTCGTGGTAATGTTCGAGCGCCATGTTGAACGTCGCATAGGATCAGAACTTGATATCTATCTAAATCAGATTACCGCCACCGTCAGTGTTACAAACAATGAACGTATCGCCTTTATCCATAACCTGGCAGACCCCAGGTTCAATCAACCCCTTAGTGGCCTCTACTGGCAGATCCAGGATGAAGAGCGCCCGACGCTCCTACGCTCCCGGTCACTCTGGGATAATGTCATCGAACTTCCAGACGATAATCTCACGCCCGGCGCCGTTCATGGGCACCTTCTGCCGGGACCTGCCGGACAGGCGCTAATCGTTCGCGAGCGCCAGATCTTCTTACAGGCCAATAACGGTGAACGCCGAATACGGATCGCCGTAGCCGTGAATGAGCAGACTCTTGTTGAAGCTCGCAACGCCTTTGCTGCCGACATGCTGCCCTACCTTGCAATGATGGCTTCGGTGCTGCTCCTGGCGGCCTGGATACAGGTCCGGATAGGTCTTACACCGCTTGATGCTGTGCGCCGCGGCGTAACGGAAATCCGTTCCGGGGCAAAACGTCGCCTCGAACGCCTATACCCGGATGAAGTCATGCCCCTCGTTGATGAGATGAATGGGTTGCTTGAAGTTCAGGAGCAGACGATCGAACGCGCACGGGCATGGACAGCAGACCTTGCACATGGCCTCAAGACCCCACTCATGGTGCTTACGGCCGATTCGCAACAGTTGAGGGAGGAAGGACACACGTCTATCGCCGACAATCTGGACCAGCTAGCTGAAACCATGCGCAGGCGCGTGGACCGAGAATTGATACGCGCCCGTGTTCGCTCTGGTATCGAAAGAAAACGAATGCATGCCGATGCCGCCGACGCCGTCAACGGCGTTGTCCGAACGTTGAAACGCTCTCCTCGTGGAGCCGTCCTCAGATGGTTACTGGATGTACCAAACGGGGCTGATGCGGCGATTCTGCCCGAGGATTTAACTGAACTCTTGGGCAATATTCTGGAAAATGCGACCAAATGGGCCAACAATGCAGTCTCTGTATCAGTGACCAAGGGAAACAAGACCATCAGCATCAGAGTCGAAGACGATGGGCCAGGTGTACCGGAAAATCAACTGAACACCCTGGGTCAACGTGGCGTACGGCTTGATGAGCAAAAGCAAGGCACTGGCCTAGGTCTCGCTATTGCCCGAGATGTGAGCGAGGCCTACCACGGAAAGTTGTCTTTCCACCGATCCCCTATGGGCGGATTAGCAGTGACGGTTCAAATTCCAAGATCCCGATGAACTGAGCAAGAGTAGTGTTTTAGACTTTTCTGATTACTGGGGGGCGTTGTCGGTAACTGTCGGAAAATATAAAAGTGTGTGTCCAGAAAACCCGCAACCCGGCTAAATCTCAACGTTCATGGCATTTGTGCTCATGCGGCGGGCCTGTCAGTTGCGAATTGTTAATCTCGTCGGATAAAACCGATGCATTAGGGCCTATTTATTTACCATGCGCCTGGTTGGCCATACGAGCAGAGTACCTGGTATTTAACCAGATGCTCTACGTCACGTATAACCCGTTGTTTTCGTGTGAACTGGAAAAAGGAAAGATAAAAACAGCAAGTAGAAAAGACCTGCAATATCTTCGCTATCTTGCTGTTTTATAAGGTGGCGCGCCCGGAGAGATTCGAACTCCCGACCGCCTGGTTCGTAGTTAGCAAGTGAATCGCTAACAGTTTGTTTTTTAACATAGATTACTGGAATGCCCGTTGCCCATTTTGCCTAACAATGCAGGACAATGCATAACTCAATCCCGCAAAAGTCCCGCACACATTTCACGCCATATAATTAGTAGCTAGCCACTTGTCTCTTCCCTCGGTGACTTTTCAAGTTCCATTGTCTGCATGATTAGTAATTCGCCATGCACAGGCTTGCTCACCATATAGAGCCAGATGAAACCTGCCATGCCCGCCAGCAGAGAGGCGGCAAGAATGCCGGTCTTGGCCATTAGCAACAATTCTTCATTGCCCTCAAAACCAAGTTGGGCGACAAAGATGGACATGGTGAAGCCGATCCCAGCCAGCAAGGAAACCCCGGCGATCTGGGTGAAGCGGGTATCTTTCGGCAACTCGGCCACGCCGAGTTTCAGTACCAGCCAGCTAGCCCCGGTGATACCGATGAACTTGCCCAGCACCAGACCCAGCGACACACCGAGCATCACCGGGTGGGTCAGGGTCTCGCCCAGTGAGTCAAAGTTCAAAACAATACCGGCGTTGGCCAGCGCAAAAACCGGAATCACCAGGTAGGCCACCGGCATGTGCCAGATATGTTCCAGTCGCTGCAACGGGGCTTCAACGCTGTGCACACCGTTTTCCAGAGTCTGCACCACGGCGCGCAAGGCGTCATTGGTCATGATGCTTTTTCCAGGCTGGTGGCTGGCTTCAAAACGGCGCATCAACTCAGCGACGTGTTCACTGAAACGCTCAGGGTTGTACTTGGGTGTCGCCGGCACAGACAGGGCACCCAGAATGCCGGCCAGAGTGGCGTGCACACCGGATTGCAGTAAGGCGTACCACAACAACACCGCGACAATAAAATAGGGCAGAGTTTTGCGAATGCCACTCAGGTTGAACACCATCAGCAATATAAAAAGAGTTCCGGCTGCTGCCAGTGGGATAAGTGCAATGCTGTCAGTATAGAACACCGCAATCACCATCACCGCGCCCAGATCATCGACAATGGCCAGCGCCACCAGAAAGGTGATCAAAGCCTTCGGCACCCGGCTCGCCAGCAAGGCCAGCGCACCGATGGCAAACGCAATATCGGTGGCCATGGGGATCCCCCAACCAGCCGCCGCATCACCTTGCGGGTTGATGGCAAAATAGACCAGAGCCGGCACCACCATGCCCCCCACTGCCGCCGCAATCGGCATCACCGCATTGCGCAGGTTCGCCAGTTCACCGACCAGCATTTCGCGTTTCAACTCCAAACCGACAACAAAGAAAAACAGCGCCATCAGGCCGTCATTGATCCAGTGGTGCAGGGTCATTTCCAACGTCCAGCTGCCGATGTCGAGGCTGATGAGGGTATGCACGACATGTTCGTAAGCGGAAGCCAGCGGCCCGTTGGCCAACACCAGGGCAAGAATGGCCATCCCCATCAGCAGCAGGCCACTGGTGGTCTGGCGATGAATGAATTCTTCAAAAGGCGTGAGGATCTTATCGAAACTCTTTTCCCAAGGGGCGTGATATTCGCCTGTTTTCACTTTTGCATCAGCGTTGTATTCTTCATTCATCTCATTCATGCCATTCGTCTAACAACTATTCATCGACAAACAATGTCTCGCGGGCTGCCTCCATCACTGCAGAGACCACCGGATGTGTCACCCGGCGCTCGACAGATATGGCGTAGAAATGCTCTTTTACAGCATCGACCTGGCCAATCGCAGTCACCTGGTACTGCCACTCCACCTCTGCCTCAATCGCAGCGGGCGCGATAAAGATTCCCGCACCTTCTTGCCCAAACGCCTTCATCA
>JBDLIZ010000550.1:0-4350 GCA_039714615.1 Pseudomonadota bacterium
GAGAGGTCTTTCCGCTAGCTGAGCAGCGCGATGATTGTTTCCATGTCCTCTACGAGATGAATAAAGTGCGCCGTCGCCTGGAGCAAAGCGCCTATAAGGAATGCGAATTAAATAACTTCCCTAACCTTAGATACTCGAAGGAACGGCTGTGTAATTCCACTGAGGCAGGACATCATCAAATATGATCCGCATGGTTTCTTTGAAACCCTCAGAATACTTTCTTCCTGTTTCATAAACTTTGTCAATGATATTGGCTTTTACCTGTAAGCCGGTCTTGGTTTTTGTTTTTCCGATGAGCTCTTTGACGATCTCGTGGCTTTTTAGAATAACGCCTGTTAACGATCGAGTAATATGGGGGAACAAGCGATGCTCAACCGGGTTCCATTTCGAGGCATAGGGCGGATAGTGAGCCACGCGAATCTCGATGCCGATTTTATCTGAAAGTTTTTGTAGATCTTCTTTGAAAATATAGTGACGATAAGAGTTACTGCCGCCGCTATCGACTAACAGAAAAATCGAGGTGGCCCCTGGGTAGTCATATTTGCCTCGGTGATACCACCAACGCCTCATCGAATCACAAGCAAATTCGCTGGTCTCTTTGCTGGTCCCGATATTCACATACGCACTGTTGTTCTGTACATCGTAAATCGCATGGGGAATGGCAATCCCTTCGGCCAGGTGCGAAAAATCATGGTCAAATACCTCGATCTCCTCTTGAGTATAGAGCTCCCCGTCTCGATACAAATCGCCTATCGGCTCTTTTTTTTCGTATCTACGCTGATAATTGGGTTGCCACTGCCTTGGTATTCAGCTTTCAAACCCGCGATGTGCTCAAACTGCACATTACGATCTCGATGCTCGCCGGTGCTAAGGCGCTTTTGCGCTTTACGCTTCACATAACCGTGCTTTTTCAACAGCTGCTTCACCACCGGCTTACTGATCCTAATCCCTTCGGCGCTCAGATGATCGATAATCTCCTGATACGTCAGATTCGTCCAGCGTACCTGCTCTTGCATCGGATCCCCGGCCGTGTAATTCTCTAAAACCATCAGGAAAACCTCGTCAATCTCCTTGATCGTCTCCAAGGCGCGTTTTCTGCCGGCGCCTGCTTTTCGTATTCGATCCCCGGGACTAGCCCTCTCTAGTCCATCCAACTCGGCTAATCCACGACCGATCGTCTTAGAATCACACCCCAACACACCGCAAAGATAACTGATCCCACCATAGGGCAATTTTCTTGCCTCTAAAGTCGCATAGCGCCTTTTATCCTTCTCTGAAAGACTCGTATAAAACGCCCTCATTTGCTGTTCATAGGCTGCGTTGTAAGGCTTAAGCATTTCGCATCAGGTACCGTTTAATGAAAATATTTCCGCTTGCTCAAACCCTGCAATTATACTAAAAATATCCCCTTGCTTGGGGAAGTAATTTAATGCGTATTCCTTACCAACGAGAGGGTCAAATTATCGACTTGTTTTTTTAAAGTCGCTGTTCGCTTAATGTTACATTAATATACCCAAGATGGCCGGGTTTTCGGGTATAGAGAGTGCATTGAGATTGCCGTAGAGTGAGGAAAAATGCGTACGGCATAGGAGAGGCCCATGCGGCGGTTGTTGCCGCTAGGGCATTCGATCAAACCAAGCCGCCCGTTCCTGAGATTCGTCTGGAATGGGTGCGCAAAATTGACCCAACGGATGAACCTCGCTACCGGAAGGCATGGAAAGAAGGCATCGAGGAGATCTATGCCGAGATACGCGATTCAGCGGGCCAAGCCGTGAGTGATCTTGCCAGGCCAAAAGCCCTCTGATCCAGTTCTCAGGCCCAAGCTTCTTCTGTGCGCCATCGCCAAGAACGATCAAGAGAAACTGCGGGATATGGTTCTAAAGCTGTTTACTGAAAAGGATTAGTCTGCGATAACTACTCTATACCTCTTTGGTTTTTACAGCGCTCATTCATCCACCATTAGCGTAGACGCTACGCGAGTTCCTGTTTCTATGGTCCAGATACATGTTCCATGGTTGCAGATGGTAATCGTTCCCGTTGATGCGTCTAGATTTGCTCCATGTCGCTCAACAGGTTCTTCGTTTGTTCCTGTCTGATTGAGACTCGGTAAGTGGGGTATTAACTGAGCCGTATTGAGCGGTAATATATTATCTCCTTCCCGTTCCCTCAGTCTGATGACAGTCCAGTCCAGATTATATTCCGATATGAATCGTTGCAGATTTTGCAAACGGTCAATGGTGACTATTTGAATGAGTTTGCGATTATTTTTAGGTAGTGTTCCGTTCATGATTTCGGGCTCTGGCCAGACGCCTACTATCTCAAGCATGGCTTCCTGTAGGTGTTCGGGCATGTCATCGAGGTGGGTGTCTTGTGGAATACGTAAAATGGCATCCGCCAACATGCCTTCATAGCAGTCCTCCAGAGCCGCATTGTTATAAGTAATTCGGTAGGATTGGATGGCTATGGGCAATGCAACCAAAGCGAGAGGAGGTGCCATCAACATGGCAAGATTGCTTGTAGCGGCTCCCCAGCCGGCAGCTGCGGAAATCGATAGTCATTCGCGGCAGGTTTCCGGTTCCTGATGACGTCCCAGCTGATTGAATCCAAGCTTGATTCCCGCCATGGCGACCAAACCGATAGGGCCACCATTGGCAAGTGGCGCCATAACAGGATTTACTTCCTGAAATCCCGCAGCGATACCTGCGCCCGTGGTGGCAGTGTCCGCCAGTTGCGCGGTATCGGCGTTGTCCATATCCAACGTAGCACATCCTGGAGTCAATAGCGCGATCATCAAGAAAAACCATATCGAAACCAGCAAACGCCACGCTGAGCATCGACATGGGATAGATCTATGCAGCGTTAAAGCACGAAGATTTTTTATGCTGGCGCCCTTATTTGTACACTTTAAATTCGAGAGCGTAGTGACATAGGTGGCGCGTAAGTCGTCATTGAGATAACTGAAAGACAAGACCCATAAATTGAATCGCGTGTAAATCTCGCTAATCTGCTTTTTGTGTAGGCAAAAAAGGATGGATGATCCAAGAATCATCTGAGTGGTGTTAGGTGATGTTTTATAGAGAGACAGACCCAGCAACTGTTATCGTCAGGAAGGTTGAAAACGCAGGGAGCAGTTTGCTATTCAACAATAACCACACATTCAGAATGACAAGGAATTAGCCCTTGAAAGAAATGTAATGATCGGAAAAAGGTGAATTCATTCTGCATTACTGAAGGCCTATCTAAGCAGGTATAATCCGAGTATAAGAAGCTATCCACGTTTATTGCGTTAATCGGTTGAGGGAAAGGTTTAAAAGACGCACAAAATCTGTTCAACGGTGTGGTTAGTAACTAATGAGTTGCACAGGTTGGTGTTGGTTGGGGTTGGAATACAAGACGTCCCCCTCTATATCCCATCAGAGATGGGTATTAATGCGGATCAGGTCGGCGCCTTTATTACCCTGTAGACCGAGCTGGGATTGCAGATTACGACATCGGCATCAAGCATCATCGCAAAATGCATGGTACCCGTGGTTGACGAGTTGCATCCAGTTGATCCGGATCAACATTCCTCACAGATCTTCGAATATTAGAATGTTATAATTAAAAGGATTACCGCTCTATTTGCATGGTGGCATTAACAATGGCAAAGGCAATTGATTCTAATAGAAGAAGGACCGGGGTAGCTGCAAGACGCATCGATGCTATCGCAGAATGGCGTGCTGGGCTGACAGGTGTGACCACCGCACTGATTACGTTCGAAATCCTGACCGGTCTTGGCATCTACTTATTACCCTTCAGCCTTTTCAACCAATTTAGCGTGATTGCTCATACCGTCGCTGGTATTGCCATGGTATTGCCGGTGGGCTGGTTTGTGGCACGACACTGGTGGGTGCGACGCAGGGGCAATCTCAGTCACTTTCAATTATTAGGCTATATCTCATTCTTATTGCTTTTTATTTGCACGATCAGCGGTCTGGTCCTCACTTGGCAAAGTTTGCTGGGCTCGCGCATCGACTACGCCTGGGATTGGATCCATCTTCTCACGGGTCTGGCGCTTGGCCTTTTCGTGTCTATTCATTTGGCTACGGTCATCAGCCGCAAAGTTGGCCAAAATCAACCACTGCAATCCTTACGAAAGGCGCGATGGACCTTTTATGCCTACACATTCACCGGTGCCGTTTTAAGCATTGTCATTGCGGGTGTGTGGTCCTTGAGCTACCAAGAACCATCGCTTGTTCGGGCTTTTCCAGACGATTATGATTGGCGTTTCGGCGATGACAGACCGTTTGCACCGAGTCTTGCCAGGATTGATTCTTCACAGTGGCAAAATAAGCTACAAAATCAAGTGCT
>JBDLIZ010000551.1:0-4349 GCA_039714615.1 Pseudomonadota bacterium
AGCAGCCTTGCGGGCGGCTTCGGCGACAATTGGCTTATAACTTTCGCCGTGGATCATGATCTGCCATTTACCTTCGCGCTGATAGCGCCCGGTCTTCGGATTCCGCATGAAAGGCAGGCCCCACTCTTCGAACTTGTGTACCGCGGAGTCGACGTGACGGGCGATGTCGTAACCGAGATCCTCACGCACGAGCCCCATCAGGTCGTTACGGGCATAACGTACATGATCCTCAGGCTGGTTCTCACCCCATTGCATACCCATATAGGTGTTGATCGCGTAAAGACCCTGAGCGACCGCGCCACTGCGATCAATATTTGCTTTTTCGACACAGATAATCTTCATGTCGCGTCCCCAATATCTGGCTTCGTACGTGGCACCCGTACCAGCCATGCCGCCACCGACAACGAGGATATCGCAATCTACGGTAATCGTTTTACCACTCATGCGATCACCCCCTGCTGGAGTTGACCCGGCCGCAACACCGGCAGTCCGCCCTTGATGTTGAGCGCATCCGGCTCGTAGGCGAGTAACTGGGATTTGAATGCCTCTTCATCAGGGACATCCAGGTCAGCGAGGTTCGGAATCTTTTCTCCCCATTTCTCGGTCGTAATCGGCGAAACGAAATTCTTTTCACGGCCGTCCCGAAATTTGATCTTCCAGGAAATCGTGCCTTTCTCTTCTTCCCGAAGCACCCGAACACTGTGACCGAGAGGGGCGAAATCAGCATATCCACGGACATCAATTGCATCTTGCGGACAGGCCTTCACGCAGGAGTAACACTCCCAGCAGAAATTGGGTTCAATGTTGTAGGCGCGTCGATAGGTTTTATCGATGTGCATGATGTCGGACGGACAGATATCAACGCAATGTCCGCAGCCGTCGCAGCGAGTCAAATAGACAAATGTTGGCATTTTATCTTCTTCTCCAGTAGTTAGGATCAATAATCGATGTGTCAATCATTTGATGTGCTGATTAATAGTTTCGGGGCAATTGACGCTCGATACCAAGACCAAATTGTTCGGGCTTGTCGGCTGGCGCTGGCATGCTGCCCCTGGAACCATCCGCTTCGGCCACCCGTTTCTGAAAAGCCGCCGCGGGCTTGAAGAACATGTGAGCGAATTTGGACCAAAGTACCCCTCCAAACAGCACCGTGCTGGCGAAGATGAACAAACCGAAGAACAGCGTTGCCCCCCCCGAGGTGCCTGCCGCCTGCAGCACGGACCAGATCAGCCCGAAGGTCACTGTTGCGAGCAGCGAGAGGATGAACAGATCCGCGCGCACAATGCGGTACCATGGATAACCCTCCGCAGCAACGTCGACCCGAATGAAGAACCAGAACCAGTAACCGCCAATGCCAACCAACAGTGCACCTATATACCACAGTAGCGGCAGGATGGAGGGCGCGGGGGTGGCAGGGGTTGGATAGGCAAAAATCATAATGGCAGTGGTGGCGAGAAATATTACGAAACCGTACATGGTGAGAAGATGGGCAATTCTGCGCCGCGGGTTACAGAATTCAGCAGAAGTCAGAACATCCTCCGCAACGGTTTTGAATGCAATCGATGCCATTTCCCCACCGCTGACTGTCCGAGTTGCTAGTTTCTTCTCCTTTTGTGCATTGTCGAAGAAATACTTGGCGCTTTTCTTATGAATAGTGTCCAACACCGTACCGCCTACGACCAAAATGAACATCAAGATGACATACGCCTGCATTGCAAAGGGTGGTATGAACGCCGAAAGCTCGGCGAAGGGATTGCTCATGAACATTAGATTATCCTCAAAATTGTTAGCCGTTTTTTGCGAGCCAAGCCAAGACAGTATGTCTGCCTCAAGTGTTAGCCACTGACCCAGACCTCCGAATGAGACAAATCAATCAACGGACATGCATCATTCAGTATATCCCCGCAACCATGTTCACGCTGTAAAGTCGACGTTCAGCTGTGGGTCTCGAATTCTAAATTACGCTGCCACCGTAAGCTAGATGAGCCCCAGGCAATGCGACTTCCAGCGGTAAAAACGCTTAGTATCCTCAAAAATTCATACGGCGTATAATATAGACGCCGTTTCCCCCCAAGTCTACGTCCAGTTCACAGGCGAGGACCAACCATTAGCCCTCACGATGGCCACGAAATCGTCCTGGATTTCGCCGCCACTGGGGAAATCCTCCCATTTCCCTGCTCCTTGCCTGCCTGTGCGTTGCACGCCGACAGGCGGCCCCCGGGTAGCGGGACCGGCTACCTTTGGTGTGGCCTTTTCCTTCAGGTGGGCGAGTATCTTCTCGATCACCACCGGGTCTTCGATGCAGACAATGATCCTGACGGCGCCGTCGCATGCTCGGCAGATCTCGATGTCTATGTCGCCTAAAGCGCCTATTTTTGGTAAACACACGCTTGAGCCGTCCCCTCCAGGGGCCTACTTTTGGTGCGCCTAGGTGATCGATGCTCGGCGCTCCATGGTAATGCTCGGGATTTCGGTGGAGCGAACATTCAACGGAATAACCGTATTCCACTGCTAAGTTGCCGTTCAGGATTCTTGTCTGAAGGACGACAACGGGTCGCTATGTATAGCTATACATAGCGACCCCTATGTATAGTTGTGGCTCCGTCCTACCGTGATCCTTATATCTATTCAGTGAGAAACTGTAAAGAACGCGCCACCTTGGAATTAGTGAATGATGACGGCTCCACAATTCAACTAAGGCAACTTCGTAGGCCGTGTAATGCAAAAGCATCTAAGACCCTGGAAAAGTCGATGGCTAGGTGGCTTCGAGAAAACAAAAAGATGCATGGTATTGGGCGGTTGCAGTCGTTTAAGACACACGAGCCAGTATTAAATGAATTCTTGATTACCACCAATATTCAGCCATAGTTACGGAATTCAATGAAAAACATAGGCTTAATATAATGTTGTGCAAATCTTGCCCGGCCATACCAGCGTGTTTATTGTGGGAATATCTTCGCGGATTAAGCACTTACAGCGGCGTATGTAAGTATGGCTGAAGTTCAGTGGTAATCAAGAATGAATTTGACATCGACATTCCGTTTTGAGATTGAAAGTAAGCATTAGACAGAGCAGCCAGGTATGGCTTACTTGCTGAGCTTGTTGAGATTCATGTGGGTAGCAACTGGTACGAAGCTAAATAGTGGTGTGCTTTTATAACTAAAGAGGGAAATATAATGGATGATACCGAGACTAAAAATTTTAACTCACTGCTCGGCGTAGCAAATAGGTTGGAACACGAAAAGCATTGGTGGTTTTTAGAGCAAGCGCTCAGACACGCTTACCGTGAACAACTGGATATGAATTCGGTGGCGGAATTTATAGACGCACTGTTCGCGCCGAAGTCTGAGCAGCATAAGCATCTCATCAGCACTGTCGAGGCGTGGTGCAACTACCTGAAAGAATTAGACGCCACTGGGTTTAGTACACGTTTGGATGGTGTTGAGCAACATACATCGGCGTTATGACATGCCGGAGGAGAACGAAAAAGGCCGGGAAGGCGTTAGAGAACTATAGATAAATCACGTTTCTATTAATCTTTAACCGAGAAACTAATTATGACCGTAGACCTAGCTTATGTTGACCTTGGAAAAGCAAAGACCGATATCGATTCTGCAGTCGAGAGACACCGGCAATTGGTGACGGAGATGAAAGGCTAAATTCACCTTCAAGGAACTGAATATTCATTAGATCGCAACCTGAAACTAAAAATAGCGGAGACCGAGTTAGCAGAAGTTTCTGACACACTTCGAGGTTATGAAAACGAATTGCGTATCTATCGCATGGATATACTGAGTGTGAAAGCCGTCGATGGACCAAGGCAAAGAGAAATCAGGCGCCACTTCTCGGGTCTCACCAAACAGAAACGTTCTGCTTTGTTGGATGACGTGTTGTCCAGTGGTGATCACGAAACGGTTAACGCTATTGGTGACGCACAAGCCTATCTTTCTGGAATGACACGCCAGGAGGTAAGCGATCTGCAAAAACGTGCAGTCGATTCATTATCATGGCAAAGATTTGGCAGCGATCGATAAGACCAAGGCCGAGCTTGGAGAAGTTAAAGAGCACTTGCAGCAAGCCGTATTGAAGGTTAAAGACCAACTGCAGCAGGCATTGTTGCAAGTGGTATAGATAAAAGCAGACCAGCAATGGCCGTTACCAGGCATGTTCGCATCTTTGCTTGCTTCATGGTTTATATGCCCTGGTTGAGGTTATAAGAGATGCTTTGCGACGAAAACACTTCCACAAGCTCAGACCTCCTGATCCCACACTCAATAATCAATGGGTTATTGCGCCAGGCAAAGCCTGGTGAGGGGGGAAATCATGTAGACGGATAGCCATGATGGAAA
>JBDLIZ010000552.1:0-4345 GCA_039714615.1 Pseudomonadota bacterium
TACATGATGGCACGGGCTATGACTTCTTCTCGTTATCCAGGGGAGCTAGGGTTAGGGTTCCTGCGCGTTGAATACACATCAATATGGCTATAGAGCTCAATCCCTCTCCTCCTTTCTTTACTTAACTATTCATATACGGACTTTTTGAAAATTACCTTTATATTAAGGTCTTGATGAAAAAGTAGTTATGTTGGTTACAGAAAACATTTTATGTGGCTGGGTAATCTGAGAGGGCAGGGGGAGGAGGGTCGTTGATTCGCTGTTAAGCAGGTGACAAGTGCTTTTAACTCTATCAAAAATCACATCACTCCAAACCGGCGATGCAGTAACTGATTGAAATACTGTTGTGAATCGAGCGTGCAGAAGATTTTGAGCAAACTGTCTTCACGGATTGTGTCTGTTGACGAAGCCAGATGCTCGTTCGAGTAGCTGTCATCGGTAATGGCATCGGTCAGGTTCAGCGACTGAATTATCTTTGTGATATTCAAAGAAGAATAGAGCCGTGGAGGAGTTCTTGAAAAACTGTCTGCATGGATTGCATCCGTTGATAAAGCAAGATGTGCCTTCGAGTAACCGGGACCGCCTCGGATTAACCACGTTGAAAATGTTGTAACTTGTCAAACAGGATACATGGGCTACATTATATTTTATAAATGGGTGACTACAGTTCTGACTGAAATACATAAACAGGATTAATAGAGGTACCGCAATATTCGTCAGTAAAAATATCAAATAGACTATAAGCACCAATTGAAAATCAATTCCTCTTATGAAGACTGAGGGTGCATGTAGTTAGAATGCTTTGGGAGAAGCAATGGCAACCAGATGCGATATTCTGAAATTGGATTACGCAAGGTGGTTTCCACGGTTCGTTGGAGCAGTGCTAGTAGCCTTGTGCCTAACCACAAGCTACACCAATAGCGGGTATGCCGAAGACGCTAGCCCCTTGCCTCCAGAAGAAGATCCCTCACACTTTACCGGGCCGGTGTTCGGGGATCTGCCCGAAGGCCTCCCGGAAGCAAACGAGGGGGCATTTGAGGGCGGCAATACAGGGACCGCTGCAGACGCAGGAGAATCAAATCTGCTGCAGGCGGAAGACCAGAGGGATGATGGCACATTCAACGTCCCGACCAATGGCGCCCCCAGCCCGTTATTTGGCGCCCGGCCATTCACACAGCAGATGTTGCGCTTCGAGGAGTTCGGTACCCGGAAACTGCAGTTCAACAAAAGGAATCGCCCAGGTAACTGGCAGTCACTACCGGCACCCATAAATGCCCAGAGCGCACCCGACAGTGATGGACTTGAAGACTTTCTCGCCCAGCGAATCTGGCCTGTGCCCACCAGGTTTTCCAACGACAGGGACTTGAACCCGTGGTCGTCCGCAATTGAGTCATTTATCGGCCGGCCACTGGATAATTCTCCCGCAGAGGGACGGCCACCGGGACTGGGCTGGTCTCACCAGCGCTGGGATGAGTTCAAACCCGAGGTCTACTTCCAGACCGCGACGGCAGGCGCACGCACGAATGGCGGGTTTCGTGACAAGAGACAGATGCACAAATACAACAAGGGTGAGTTCGGTAATAAGGGGCTCTATCACAACTCGGCAGGCGTACCCGGGTTTGAAGGGACAACCGATGGCATTGCAGTCCGATTCCATCCACTGATGCCGGTGCAGGACCACACGGCGCTTTGGACTTATGACGGTACCTTCCCGCCAAAGCTCCTTAACGTCCGTTATGGTGAGCCCGTATTAATGCGTCAATATAACGCGCTACCCATCGACGTGGCGGCGAACCGGGGCTTCGGGGTCCACACCACGACGACTCACGAGCACAATGGTCACAGCCCGGCCGAGAGTGACGGCTACACCAACGCCTTCTTTTTTCCAGGACAGTTCTACGATTATCGTTGGCCCATACCACTGGCCGGTCATGATTCAATCAACACAGATGCCAGTGATCCCAGGGCCGGCGCACCGGACGGTCATGGTGGCATTACAAAGATCAGGGGTGACTGGCGTGAGACCATGAGTACCCACTGGTTCCATGACCATATGCTCGATTTCACGGCGCAAAATGTCTACAAAGGCAGTGCCGCCATGATGAACTATTACAGCGCACTTGATCGTGGTAATGAAACGATAGATGATGGGGTCAACCTGCGTCTCCCCAGTGGTGACGCATTGGACTGGGGTAATCGCGACTATGATGTCAACCTGCTATTAGCTGAAAAGGCCTGGGACAGCGAAGGTCAGCTCTGGTTCAACCCCTTCAATATCACTGGCTTCGTTGGTGATGCCATGACAGTGAACTGGCTCTACAAACCCTATCTTGACGTCCGTGCGCGCCAATACCGTTTCCGTCTGTTGAATGGCTCTGTGTCGCGTTACTTCAAGATTGCGCTGGTGGACGAGGCCGGTAGCCCGGTTCCCTTCTACATGGTTGCCAACGACGGCAACATCATGGAGCATACGGTTTATTTTGAGAATGGCGAGCTGCCGACCCTGGGGATCGCGGAACGCTATGACATCATTGTCGACTTCAGCAAGTTCAAGCCGGGTGACAAGCTCTACATGGTTAACCTGCTGCAGCACAAGAACGGCCAGGTCACTGACAAGCCTGTTCCACTGGCCGATGTTGTCAGTGGCGCCTATGCACCGGCGATGATGGACGATGACAGTGACGGCACACCTGACCGCTGGGTGAGCGGTGATCCAGTGGTCGGCAAATTCCTGGAATTCCGGGTGAAAAAATACCAGGGTAAGGATCTCAGCATGGATCCTGCAATGTATGTGGCCGGCGGGAAGAAAATGATTCCACTGCGCCGGCCTACCGAAGCGGAACTGGCCAACGCCCTTCACCGTACCTTCGAGTTTGAAAAACAGCCCACAGACGACAAGCCCTGGGTGATCGAAACCGATGGTGGTAAAGGATTTGGTATGGATCCGCGCCGCCTGTCTGCCGCACCTTCCAAGAACTCCGGTGGCCTGGAGATATGGCGTCTGGTCAACAGCGGTACCTGGAGCCATCCGGTCCATATTCACTTCGAAGAAGGTATTGTGTTGCGACGTGATGGCAAAGCACCTCCCGAATGGGAGAAATGGGCGCGTAAAGATGTGTACCGAATAGGCCCACAGACGGATAGTGGCACTCTGGTTGAGATTGCGCTGCGCTTCAGGGAGTTTGCCGGTACCTATATGGAGCACTGCCACAATACCCAGCACGAAGACCACGCCATGTTATTGCGCTGGGATATCGAGCATCCGGGTCAGGTCAAGCTGATGCCAACACCGTTACCTTCCTGGGATGGTGTGAGCTATATTGATAGCGTGGCACTGCCAACCGTCAGGACTGGCGACGGCGTGGGTGAGTTTGGCCCACAGTTAGAGCCTTTCTCTGTGTGGGTCAAGGATGCGGTCGTTGGCGAACTGGACAACATAAGGGACGAATTCATCGGCGATGCCCTCAATCCGCAGCCGAATAATGAACGCGGCACGGCGACCTTTCCGCTGACGAAGGGCACCAATATTGATGCGGATGGAAACGTAACGGAAGTCTGGTTTTTCGCGCACGATGTCTCTGATGAGGATCTGGCTGACGAACTGGGACTCGCCTGGGCGGGTGGTCTGGAGAATACTCCTGTGGCAGCGACTGCTGAAGCCAGCGTGTCAGAGAGCGGACACTGGACCTTCTACGGTGATTTACCGAATCCGGTTCACGCGAATGACATTGATCATCAGGGTATTCCGCCAGTGGATGACAACAACACCTACTCACCACTTCGCCGCGTGAAATACGGCGGCAAGGACGTGATTTTCAATGTGATCATCATCAAGTGGGGTGATGAGCCGTGGGAACACAACAGAATAGACGAAACCTGTGTTTCCTTTCCGGATAATCCGCCGAATACATCATGTGCCTACAATGGTACTGTTTGGGGCGGCTTGCATGCATCCGGACATCTGCTGGAACTCGATACCGACGGCCTGAACCCGCATGTGACCTTGAAGCTGCACAAGTCGTGGTCTGGAGAAGGCGATTATCTGCCGTACTACATCGTGGTGGATACCTTCCCGTTCGGACCGTCGAAAGCGATGGGCGTACCCTATGTGCCAAAGCACCAGCACCTCGCCGGCGCGGCGGTTCCCTTGATTCAGTTCCTGCCGCCTGCACCGATACGACCAAGCTTTCCGCCGACACCGGCCGATGGCAACGGCTTGCTCGGTGGTGGACCCTTTGGTGGTCAGGTCGGTGTACCGTCCTACTTTATGCCTGAAGATGACTACAGCCCCATGTGGCACATCGGCTTTGTCCACTGGTTAGAACCGGCAGACCAGGTCGTTAAG
>JBDLIZ010000553.1:0-4343 GCA_039714615.1 Pseudomonadota bacterium
TCCTTCACACAAATCCGCCGGGAGCGGATTTGAACAGCTTCTCGCTGGCCCGAAGGGCGGAAGGCAGGATGCCTGGAGTAAAATCCCTTGTGAAAACAAGTCTCTGCGCGATCATCGCGCGAATTCATGAAACATCCGGGCTACGTGACCGCAGAACATCCTGAGAGCACAATTAGGGACCGATCAAAATAGGGAGTATCTGCTTTACAATTATGATGAATAGGTATACCCACGGCTAGCCCGCCTTATCAACACATCCAATCTCCCTTACCAACCGCCGGATACGCCTAAGCCATTTACAGGCTTCACAACGGCAAGCCCGTCTGTCATGTTCACAACGGGTGATGATCGCATCTACATAGGCCTCGGCAAATTCCAGGGATTCCATGAGTGCCTCAGTGGCCTTATGCTCAAGTGCGACGAACTCATCGTTCTGATACAACCACTTACACTCGAAACCGTATTCACACAATCGACAGGTCCGATTGCCATCTGAATAGTGCCCCGCATGGATGCAACTGTGCAACTCGATTTGCCCCCGTACCAGTACACGGGACTCCGTCAATGCCTTGATGATTTTTTCTCTCATGAAATAGCGTCTATTTTGGTCAACACCAACCGCGCCTCAGCGAAATATGGCAACATAGATCTCTATCGTAGATAATTATACCCGTCACAAATGAGATTTCAGGGTACTTAGCATGCTGATTTCGTCCCACGGGGCGAAATCGACGCGCCCTGTACTCCTGAAATCCCATCCGTCACGAGTATAGTCGTGCCATAAAAAGAACCAAAGATTTCTCGCCATGGGGACGGAATTATTACAAGCGACCGGCGGACTGGAGATGTTTCTTCTCGGCATGGTCATCATGACCGAAGGGCTGAGGGAACTCACCGGAGAGGCCTTGCAACGCCTGTTGGCCCGATTCACAAAAAGCCCGATCTCCGGAGCGGTGACCGGAGCAGCCACTACGGCCATCATACAATCCTCCAGCGCCACCAGTGTGGCTGCGATCGGCTTTGTGAACGCCGGCTTGCTGACTATGGCGTATCGCCTACCGAATGAACATTATCCGTGCAGTCGGCCTGTCTGACGGGAAAAGGACCATGATCCGTATTGGAGAAAAACGGCTTTAACGTACAGTCATGAGCACCCTCTGATCGCGGATATCCATATCATGAACGCAAATAAAAAATTCTGGTTGGTCGCACTGACGTTTTTGTTGATCACCGTGATTTTTGTTTCAACCATGGGGGTTGTTTTCTGGGAGCGGCTCTCTTTCGAAGAAAAAAACATCGTAAGTAATGTCGTGCACCCGAGACATCTGATTGCATTGTGCGCACCACTTTTGATCGGTCTACTTCTGGCGGTATATAAAATATACAAGCTATACATATTCCCACTGGGAAAACTTGCGGAAGAAATGACCCTGATGCATACGGCAAACCCGTCACACCGAATCAATATAAGCGGGTGTGCAACCCTGCAGAAGCTTGCCGTTTTGATTAATGCGAGCGCTGAGCGTTACCAAGAACTCGACAGTAACGTAAAGGAGAAGATCGCTCAGGCGAAGGCGCAGGTCGAAGATGAGAAAAATACCTTGGCCGCTTTTATTTCCGAACTTTCCGAAGGCGTTGTCATCTGTAATCCGGATGGAAGAATACTTCTTTATAACAGACAAGCAAAAGAATTTCTCAGCGGGAACGGCACAGAAGCAGGGCGTTCCGTCCCTTATATTGGCCTAGGAAGATCCGTTTTCGGGCTTATCGATAAAGATATCATCGTCCATGCCCTCGACGAGATTACAGCAAAACTCAAACAAAAAGACGATGCCGTTGTGTCCTATTTCGTCATCGTGGGAAACGACAACAGGCAGCTGAAAACCGAGGCCGTGCCGATCATCGATGCGGATAAAAGGTTAACCGGCTTTATTCTTATTCTCTACGATATCACCCACCAACTCGAAACGGATAATAAGGTCGATATTCTCCTTAAGTCTCTCATGAAGGACCTTAGGTCCTCTCTGGGAGGCCTGCGGGCGGCCATTGAAACAATCATCGCTTTTCCCGATATGGATCGGGATAAGCGTGCAATGTTTAAAACCATCATTCACAAAGAGTCTATAACACTGAGTGAAGTCATTGAGAAAACCGAGTTACAATACTCGGAGCATATCCACACTCAATGGCCATTGATCCAAATACCGGCAGCAGATCTTGTTGAGAGCGTCAAGTCAAAGGCCAAGGAAAAACTGAATATTGCCGTTGATTTCAACGATGACACAAGTCAACACTGGATCAATGTGGACAAATATTCTCTGGTGTTGGCCATGCTGTTTATGCTGCACCGCGTCAGCCAAGACTCTAAGTCTCATGATTTTTCCTACTGTGTGAAGCGAGCAAGAAAATTTGTCAATATTGATCTGATCTGGCGGGGAGAGCCGGTGAAAATAGAAAAGTTGCGCGAGTGGGACGACATGGCGCCGGTTATCAATAACGAAACCCTCTCTCACAGCCTGAAAGAGGTCATAAAACATCATGAAGCTGAAATCATTCCCTATACCTTACCGGAATCGGCAGGGTTGTCTTCGCTGCGCCTGTTACTGCCCGCAACAGACCTACCCGAAACGCCAAAGATCATTCGCAAAAATTCCATAAAACCTCACCAACACCTGGAACTCTACGAGTTTGACCTATTTAATCAGTCTGGACAGAATGCGGAGCTTGATAACACACCGCTATCGGATCTCGTCTATACCGTTTTTGATACCGAAACGACCGGTCTAGACCCTTCGGGAGGAGATGAGATCGTATCTCTGGCCGCGGTTCGTATTGTGAATATGCGCATTCTGCATGAGGAGATGATAGATCAACTCATCGATCCGAAACGACCTATCCCGGCGGTATCAATTGAGATCCATGGCATTGGGCCCGAAATGCTCGAGGGCCAGCCCATCATAGATACGATCCTGCCTCAATTGCATAAATTTGCTGAAGAAACCATTCTGATCGGGCATAACGCCGCGTTCGACATGGCCATGTTCAAGGCAAAGGAACGGCAAACCGGGATAAAATTTTCAAATCCGGTTCTCGACACCCTGCTGCTTTCCGCCGTCGTGCATCCGGAACAGGAATCACATGCGATCGAGGCGATAACAGATCGACTGGGAGTCAGCATGATTGGCAGACATTCCGCCTTTGGAGACGCCCTCACAACAGCCGAAATATTTCTTAAAATCATTCCCTTACTGACGGAAAAAGGGATTCATACCCTGAAAGAGGCGAGGGAAGCCTCGCAGAGAACATTTTATGCAAAATTGAAATATTAGGATCTAGGTAGGAATCCTCGCACCGGGACATACCGAATTTCGTCTACCGGCGCCTAGCACCCCTCGTTACCATCGGTAACGGTGTTACCTACCGCCGCATCTTAATGGTTACCCTTGGTAACATTTCTTAGCAATAGACCATGACCGCATCGTATGAATATTTGATTTGTTAAATTCTATCCTTACAAATCAACCAATTAAATTAGTTGGTATCTATTTTGCACACACTCGGCCAATAATAATAAATACCATCAGCCAGGAGAAAATATGCACTAAACGAAACACTTCCCGTTCATTGCTCTACTACTTATATCATTTGTAGGATCTAGACACTAACACAACCACCAAAAAAGCTTGGAGGAAATCAATGAGTACAGAAAATGACTCAAGTAAGGCCTATTGGCAGGCCAATGTCAGACTCATGATCATTTGCTTGATCATCTGGTTCATAGTCTCGTTCGGATTTGGCATCATCCTGCGACCTGTACTGGACACCATTCAGATAGGCGGTTACAAGCTGGGATTCTGGTTTGCCCAACAGGGCTCTATGTACACGTTCGTGGTATTGATCTTTTTCTACGCATACCGCATGGGCAAGTTAGACCGCCTACACAACGTCCACGAAGACTAGGGGGAAAACCATATGGATCTCACAACTCTCACTTATATCGTCGTAGGCGCAACCTTCGCGATGTATATCGGTATCGCCATCTGGGCCCGCGCAGGCACCACGGCTGAATTCTACGCAGCTGGTCGAGGCGTGCATCCTGTTGCCAACGGCATGGCCACCGGCGCAGACTGGATGTCCGCGGCCTCCTTCATCTCCATGGCGGGATTGATCGCCTTCAAGGGCTATGACGCCTCGATATATCTGATGGGCTGGACCGGCGGTTATGTACTGCTCGCCATGTTGCTGGCCCCCTATCTGCGCAAGTTCGGCAAGTTTACGGTGCCGGAATTCATCGGTGACCGTTACTATTCCCAGACCGCACGGCTAGTGGCGGTGATCTGTCT
>JBDLIZ010000554.1:0-4329 GCA_039714615.1 Pseudomonadota bacterium
TTGATTCTCAATACCGATAATCCCTTTCAGAGCGCCAAACGCTGGGGACCTATGTATGTGTTCCTGGTAGGTTTTATCATTTCTCTGGTGACCCTGTTCAAGGGGCTTAAACATCTCAATATCGAACTCACGGTGGGCATGAGTTTTGTCGTCGCCGCCGTCATCGGGGTGCTCATCGCCGCCGTAGGGTATTTCTTAATCAATCGGGTCAAGGTGGATGAGAGCGCGGATCGGGATTTTCATTTCGCCAGCGTCGAAAAGGTCTTTACCCCGATGATGATTTTTACCGCCTGTGCCATGGCCTTTGCCCACGGTTCAAACGATGTCGCCAACGGTATCGGACCCATGGCTGCGGTGGTGAGTATCATCAATGCCGCTCAGGAGGGAGTTGCTGATGTCGTGCAGCAAAAATCCGCCCTGCCGCTGTGGATACTGGTCCTGGGTGGTGTGGGTATTGTCATTGGCTTGGCGACCATGGGGTACCGGGTCATGCGCACCATCGGTACCAAGATCACGGAGCTTACCCCCAGCCGCGGTTTCTGCGCGACCCTGGCGGCGGCCTCCACCGTGGTGCTGGCCTCCCGCACGGGTCTGCCGGTCTCTACTACCCATATCGCCGTGGGCGCCGTCATCGGTGTCGGATTGGCCCGGGGCGTAGGTGCCATCGATTTGCGGGTGATCGGCGGCATCGTGGTCTCTTGGGTGGTGACCTTGCCGGTAGGGGGCGTGCTTGCAGCACTGTTCTTCTTTACCCTCAAGGGTGTATTTACCTGAGTCGGATGGCTTACTCATAAGCCCTGAGCTTTGCAAATGAGGGGTTTAACGAGCCGCGAATGAGGTCGAGTTTCATTCGCGGCTCTTTTTGCCTCAAGCCTGATACCGTACAAAAAAACCAGCGCTGGTTTTTTTTAGTATTCCTCGAAACTTTACTCAAAGACTGATATCTTATCCGGTTTTTTAAGAGGGCTAAATCAGCGCCAATGCGTCTTAACAGTGTCGAGGTTGAGGATCTCACGAATATTAAAGGCGTGAGTTTCCCCCGGGGCGAACGGTTTCGACAGATCATCATCACCGGGCCACCTTGCAGCGGTAAGTCGACCCTGGTCAATGCCCTTGGGGGCTGGCCGGAGGAGGGTTATCTAGATCTTGCCCATAAGGGGTGGTGGCGCAGCCCGATCCTCACCTATCGTCCACGTGAAGTGCATTTCGGGTTCCCCTTCAAGGGGTTTGAAGAAAGCCACGCAGTATTCGATCCTGAGTGGTTGAAGGCCCCTTCAAGTATCGATCTGAAACGGCTTCATCTCCCACCTGAAAAGCGCTGGTTTTTCAGCACTAACTGGCGGCGCAAATATGTGTTCGACTTTCAGCTGTTACCCCCAAACCTAATCTTTAATGTGCTGATGACTCGTGCCAAGTCCGGGACTCATCCCGTTGACGCAGGTCTGACCGAGGCCCTGGTCATCAAGCAGGTGGCGGCCTACGAAAAAATAGCGATGTATTTCCATCAAAGCGGACTTAGGGTCTATATAAGGCGCAATTTTGCCGGTCGGCCTCGGCGGATCGCAGTAGATGGAACGACGCCAGTCGATGACGGTCAGATGGCTACTTAAGGATCGCGCAGCGTTTGATTGATCCACTGAGACAGGCCCTCCGCCGGATAGATCTGAGCCACCATCTCGTCGTCGATGCGGGTAAATACACCCACCTGTTCCGGTAAGGCACTGAACACGATATGGTGCCGGGGTATACCCCTGACATTCAGCCATATGGTATCGTTTCTGGATAGTGGATAATGAGCAACGATGAAGGGAATATTTTCCGAAACCCCCAAGGCCTTGCGGAATCGGCGCACATCCCCGCGGGTGTAACCGGCGGGAAATCTCGGTGTCTTGACTCGCGTCCATGTCAATTCTCTGAACAGGTTGGGGTAGCGACGCACATCCACCAACATTTCTCGGGAGGGCGTGCTGCGCGGCGGGCCAGCATGACAGGCAACGAAATGTTCGGATTTTACCACCAGGGGTAACTGGCGGTAGAACAGTTCCAAGGCATCCCGGTAGGCCTCACCGCGGGTAGCGATGATTCGTCTCTCCCACAGCAGGCCTTGGGGTATGCCCCCTTTCATGACGTCTAGGGAAAAACTGTCATGGTTCCCCAGGATCATGAATACATTGTTTGGAAATCTCAGCTTGAGTTTAAAGATTATATCCATGATCAGAATCGAGCTGTCCATGAATGACAACTCTTTCTCATCCTCTGGATGCACCACATCGCCCAAAAAAATCAGCGCCGCATCCCCTTTTTCCAAGGCCTCTAGATACATGTTTTCACTGAGGAGCTTGAGCAGGTTTTCGAATTGAGCGTGCAAATCCCCAACCACTATGGGGGTCAGATGCTCGGGTAGATTGAGCAGCCCGCCGGCGTTGCCATAAGAGTCTAATGGGCGATAAGGTTCCTTTCTCAGAAGCTCATTGACTTGCTGCAGGGTATCCAGTGCCTGCTCGGAGGGGAGGAGTTTGATAGGGCCGCCGAAGATCTCACCCAGATGCTGCAAGGCTTGGCGTCGGCGAATGGTGATACGCACGGCCTTTTCGGTATCTCCGATGATCGAGACATAGGTGCCGAGTTCGGATATCGGATCCCTGAACACCAGGGCATCCCCTTCGTGGGTGATCTGAAGATGACGACGGAAGGCATCCCGTGGGGACGAAAAGAGGCATTTTTGTTTTTCATCGTTGCGGTCGACAGCGACTTTATGGCCTCGGCGCAATCTCAGAAAATGGCTGATCCCGGAGAAATAGCGTTGCGGATCAAACAGGATGTAATCGAAGGCTTTTTTGGACGAACCGTCATTCACGGGAAGATCCGGGTACAGCTGCACCCGCTGGCGGCCCATCTCGATCTCGAATGGAATCCCTGTCAAGGGGATGCGGGTGCCCTTGCCGGAGAGGCGAAGTCGCTGCGAATCGGCAGGGACCACGGTGTCCACACCGACCCCGAAGAAGTCCTGTAACCCCGCCATCAATGAGCGTTTTTTGTTGATGCTGTTTACCTCCAGTTCTTATACGGATCTTTCATCAACATCGCATTATAATATCTAGGCTCGCCGGTGACCTCATCACCCAGCCAGCTTGGTTTGGCAAAATCCTCGTCTTCTGCGTTCAGTTCTATCTCGGCCACTACCAGCCCTTCATTGTCACCATAGAATTCGTCGACCTCATAGGTATGTGCACCGACGCTGACATGATAGCGGGTCTTGTCTATGATTCCGGGTTCACAGAGGGCCAGCAGGTCTTTCACCTCGTTGATAGGGATCTCCTTTTCCCATTCGAAACGGGAGCTGCCGGCTGTGTTACCAATCCCTTTAATGGTAATAAATCCCTGGTCACCCTTGATCCTCACCCGTACCGTGCGTTCTGGAACGGTAGACAGATAGCCCTGAGTGATCCTGAAGGATCCGCTGGCATTCTTTTTATACTCGCCTTCGACCAGGAATTTTTTTTCAATTTCGCGGTTCATTGGATTCGCCTCTATTAATTTACCGCCAGATAATAGTGTGCCTCAAACAGGCCGGCGGTGGAGCTGCCGTGGCGCTGCGGGACTACCATGGGATGGGTTCCGGCGCCATCCCGATGACGCGTTTGATTGCCATAAGATAATTTATATTATCGTATTCTTTCAAGTTAACCTCTTGCTTGGCATAGACTATCGCAGCTATGTCGGTAGACTCCAGGTTGGCGGTCCTGAGCATAGCCCCATTGATGTAGACATCCCCAAGCTCGGCGATGCAGCCATTGATAGTGAATGCAAAGCGACGTTTATAGACATGCACCGCCTGAAGTTCGGGTTGAGGGCCGATGATTTCATTCAGGTATTGATCTAGCGTATAGACCTCACGTTGAAAATCAGGCGCCGCTACTCCAAAGGCGGGGAACACCTCGTCCCGGATCGATTCGACCTTCATGGGGAAGGCCGCCTTCAGGCGAGGATTCCACTGTTCCAAGCCCTCTTTTTCTTGTACCAAGACCTTGATATCCATCAGCTGGTCGCGAATCTTGGTATTGTTTTCATCGTTTGCCCTCGAAATGATGTAGATCTCGGCGCTCTCCCTGATCTTCTCTACCTCAGACATCGCCCTCATTTTGCGCGCTACGATGCCGAAGTCCTGGGCGAATGTCCTGAATTCAAAACGCGGTTTTATTGCTGTCATGATTGCTCCCCCTTAGCTTTCACCTCTGCGATGAGAGTGTTGTATCAGCTAGTTAAAATAACCTCGTGATATAGCTTTATATAGATCATAGTTTAGCTATAATCCCTAGTGCTCTATCA
>JBDLIZ010000555.1:0-4323 GCA_039714615.1 Pseudomonadota bacterium
CTTATCACGGCCTGGCCGTCGCCCTGTGGCGCCTTTGCCTCGGCCTTTCTTTTTTGACTGACGGCCTTTACTCTGCCCACTGTAGTTGCCAGAAAAGCGCGGCTTTCGGGATGATTTGGCCTCGGCTTTGCTCTCAAGTAGATCTCGAAGACGATCGTTCTCCTTCACAAGCTCAGCAATCTTGCTTTCTAGTTCCGCGAGCTTCTGATCGCGCTCTTCGAGTTCTTTCTCTAGATCTTTCAACGCAATAGGCGACCGTATGCGCAATATTCTTTAAGTAAGGGGATTCTACTGCATCCGGCGGCTGGGGAAAATAGACACTTACGCGGTGGCCTGTAGCCATTTCACCCGGATACCTTGTTCGATAAGATGAAGCCCCAGGGCATCGGCAAGATGGGATTTACCGACCCCCGAAGGGCCGATCAATAAAACATTGTCAGCCTGTAATGCCCATTGTGTGTTATCACGAAGCCCAATCACCTGTTGCTGGATCGTTTTCGGCAACTCATTGATAGCCAGTGTGGCAAAGCTTTTACCCCGGGGTAATTTTGCCTCCTTAGTCCAGTTGTAGATCCTGGTCTGATAACGTCGGGCGACTTCTTGCTCGCAGAGCTTGGCAAGGAACTGACTATACCCCCACGATTGGTCAATGGCTTGTTCCTGGTAGGCTTGGTAATGTTGCCCAAAGGCAGGTAGCTTGAGCTCTTTGAGCATCATGGGAAGTGCTTCAACCACAGCTCACCTCCTGGTCTTTCCACTGACCGCTCAGGAGCCGATCATAGTCGGCTATTTGATGTTGGCGTACCGGGATAGCCGGTGGCTGAGTGTGCTGTAAATACTTCGCCTGTAAGGATTTTAAATCGAGTAATTGACCGTGTTCTGCCGGCGGTATCAGTTCACCGGCCAGGCTGCCTTCACAGTCATAATCAGCAGCAAATCGTAACACGGCAACCATCCACTTACAGGCTTGCTGCGGTGTAAACTGCTGTTCTGCCAGCATCCATAACTGGCGATATTGAGGGCTGGGTAAGAGATCATCCCGAAACTGTGAAAAACGATGCTCCTTCGGTGCACCCCCCACCTTGTGCAGTGCATTTTGCAAACCATCGGCCAGTGCACTGTAGCTTTCGCCACCCTGTACAATATGGACGTATCGCCAACCACTGTAGGCCAGTCGGAACTGATAAAGTAAATGCTTGAAAGGCTCACCGGCTATCGTGATGGCCGTATTGGGATGCGTAAAGTCAGAGAGCCCCTGGTGACCTGCGGGAACCGACTGGCGAAACATGACCTCTTTGTTCGGGCCTTGGGTGGCTTGCCAATGTTTGACTCGCCTCTGCAGCGTGCGTAGTAAACACTCGGGATATTGCTCTGGATACTTCTCATCTAAGTAATCCCACAAGGTGATGCCGGTTAAGGAAGGCTCTCTCTCCAATAACGGTATCAGCTCCGATTCCCATACCGCTTCCAATGGATCTTTGCGGGTCCGCCAATGACGTTCTTTGGTTACCTGGCGCTCACCTTTCTCGATCCGACGACCTGAACGGACACTGATGCCTGTTTTTGCTGCGGATACCTCTTGCGTGAAACCTGCCTGACGACGCTTCATATAAAGATTCTCCTGTAACTGAGTGATGTGTTGACCAGACAAGTACTTTCTCCTTCTACGGACAAAAAGTACTTATCAGTTACTTACACTCAACCGGTCAAGATAGTTGTCGCCGAACACAAACCAGTGACTTCAAATTAAAAGAAGAAGACCTTAGCCAATATGTGGATTTGATGATACATAAAGTCTACTTGACTTGGAGGAGTGTATAATCCTGAATTCACCCCCCCTCTCTATTAAATCAGAGCTTATTGTGAATGATGAATCTGTTCGCCTAAAGGCGAAGGTTTTAACCTTTCGGGGGACTAATAAAAAGACTTCGACGCTTTTCAATTAATAGATGATCCCCAAGTTACGTAAAACCAAAACAGCCAACTCCTCGCAGGACCCTGTCTCCCAGGAGCAGATTAGCCAAGAGCAGCGACTGCTCGCCGAAGCGGTTCGGCTACATGAAGATGCCCAGGGATTCGCCATCAACGACCCACAGGCGGACGCCCTGGCACACAATGCCGATGGTGATCTGGAACACCGAATCATTGTCCGGGCTCGATCGTTGACAATCTCCCCGGCGCTAACAACGTCCCTGCAACAACTGCGCAATGCGTTCGGGATCATTGTCGTTATTGGCTTGATTGTAGTGGCGATCGTCGGCGCTACGACTGCACAAGTGGCGCTTGGTTCACAACTCGAAGGGCCTGTCATCAATTTCTTTTGGGTGCTCGGAAGCCTGCTCGGTGTACCTACCATCGCATTGCTAGTATGGCTGATCCTGGCATTCTTGACACCCCGCGCCGTGGCCGCCGGTTCACTGGGTAATCTCACCTTTCTGTTGGGACGCCGGATAAGCCAATGGTTGCACAAAGGCCCCATGCAGATGGCCGCGGTGCAGGCTGTTGGCTCAGTGTATACGCGAACCTCCATCGGCCGCTGGACATTAAGTGCGATCAGCCACGGCCTCTGGCTGGCGTTTATCATTGGCTGCCTGGTGCTGGTGCTGCTGATTCTGAGCACTAAACAATATACTTTCACCTGGGAAACAACGATCTTATCCGAGCGCTCATACATTACGCTCACGAGGGTTATCGCCAGTGTCCCGGAGACGCTGGGATTCCCCACTCCCAATGCTGAACAGATCACTGCCAGTCATTGGACTGACAAGGGTGAGCCTCATGCAGCGTCTCGCGAAGCCTGGTCAGGGCTCTTGGTAGGCAGCATCGTGGTATACGGTCTGCTGCCTCGGCTGTTATTGCTTGGCTTTTGCCTGCTTGCTCGACGACGGGCGGATGCACAGTTTCGACTCGATACAGAACTCCCTGGCTACGCCCGCCTGCAAACCCGCCTCATGCCGGCATCGCGAACTATTGGAGTCGTCGATCCTGACCCTTATGGCAAAACCCCTGAGATCGGCAGATCTGTTCATGCTCGGAACGGGACACGGCCTATCGAGAGCGCCGGTCCCGCAGCGATCATGGGATTCGAGATCGAGCAGCCCGCCTCTGCCTGGCCACCACCGATCCGGGGAGTCGATTGGTTCGACCTGGGTTTTGTCGACAGCCGTGAAGACCGCCGCAGAGCGCTGGAGCAGGTGCAGTCAGTCCCTACCGCGCTGAGATCGATTGCGATCGTATGCTCTGCAGCAACAACACCGGATCGGGGAATCCGAGGATTTATCAGTCGGGTGCAGGCTTCATCCAGTGCGCCGGTGGTTATCCTGTTAACGGACGGCCAGCGACTGAGAGATCGGGGACATCCTGATGAGGTGGAGCAGCGCTTCTCGGATTGGCGCGAGCTTGCCAGTGGGGTTCAAGTCTCCGAGAATTGCATCGTTGACATGGATCTGAACCATCTGACCGATGCCAGTCGCGCCAGGCTGGCGGTATTGATGGGGGCCGTCAACGAGACCGCGCCCCAGGTGCGGCATATCGAACAGGCGTTCGAGCTAATTGTGGATCACGTAGGAAGATGGCCCGATGTGCCCGATGCCAATGCCCAGGCCGAGTTACACCGAGCCATCGCGGTACTCTATAAAAATGAACGCCAGACCTGGCAAGTGATACTGCGCCCCCGGGCTGAGACGGGCGGTGATCTCGTAGGCCAGCTAAAGTCCGGTGCCAACCAGATGCTCAATCTCTTGCCCGAGCGTTTGCGCCGGAATTCCAAGTGGTATGCTGCCGGTGCATTGGCCGGTGCCATGGGATGCGTTACTGCCACTACACTCGTTTCACCGGCCGCCATTGCAACCCTGCCCATGTGGGCGGGTTTGGGCGCTGCGCTTTCGATACTTGTCAAACCCAAAGAATCCGAACTATCACCGGAGGAATTGGCAGAGGCCGATCTCACCAATGCAGTAAGCAGCGCGGCCCTCTTCGCAATCCTTTTAGAGCTCCAGGGACGCGACGAAGTGCAGATCACCCGGATCATCGACCGGGTTGCGGGTGACAATGAACCTCCCGTTATCAAGAACGCCGATGTTGCCCGCCAATGGTTGGATACCCTGCGCCACCGCTTCGACCTCGCGCAGGCCACGGAGAACTCAGCATGAGTCTTCCGGTCCTCAAGATTGCCGTTGTTGGTCACACCAACACCGGCAAGACATCGTTACTGCGCACTCTCACTAGAGATGCCACGTTTGGCGAGGTCTCCAACCGCCCTGCCACGACGCGTCATGTGGAAGGCACGTCACTGCTGGTCAATGGCATGTCCCTTATTGAACT
>JBDLIZ010000556.1:0-4319 GCA_039714615.1 Pseudomonadota bacterium
GCCTCCAGGACGAGCTGTCCTCCGAGCCTGGTCAGGCCTTCGATCAGCGCATCGGCCACTTTCTGAAACCCTCCCTCGCAGTAGAATGCGCCCTGTTCTATATAACTGGCCATCATGACAGCCCACAACAGGAATGAAAGCTTTGATGGTGGCGATGCCAGATAGGGGTGCAAGATGGCATAGGCCGATTTCAGTTTAGGTTCGGTCAGATATTTATCCAGAACCCCACCCAGGGTTGCATTTGCGAAACGAAACATCTTTGGAAATCGTAACGGCATCGATACCCAATCATGCCAGCGTAACGCGGATGGAAATCGCATGAACTCCTGGAATATCGCCGAGCAGAGGTCGGCCAGGTCGCGCAGACCATCGGCTTCATCCGGGAAATGACGCAGATACGCTTCGAGAAAAGCATCGCGGCCTAAAGGCACATCCATTTGAAAGTCCGGGAATTGTGCCCGGTACAGGGGATCGACCGTGACAAACTGGCATTGATCCCGGACACCCAAATGGTCAAGCAGCGCATCGATGACTCCCTGGCCCAGGGGTCCCGCGGGATTACAGCCCATTATTGAGTGAATGGCGGGATTGATTAAATAGGGTCCGTGGCGAAATTCGCGTATAAATCCACCGGGACGCTCCTCTCCCTCCACCACCAGTACCTGCTTGCCTTCTTTAGCCAGGAGAGCGCCGGCAGTCAGGCCCCCCAGACCCCCTCCCACGACGATCACATCATACGCGCTCTGTAAGGAGTGGCTGTTCATTGGTGACTCTTCCTAAGCTGTCAAAATCGTGGTCAAACCCTGGCCAATAGCTCGGTCAGAGTGCACGATAGAGTTAAAGGGTCGTGTATGCCGAAGACCCTCATGTCCCCGATCAACTATGAGGCCCCGATTTTGGTATGCCTATCCATCGGTTAGTTCTTTTGAGGTAGGCCTGGTATTCGTCTCCATAAGTCTCAAGGCAGCCCCTCTCTTCGGCAATGCCTAAGTAGACATCGACGAATGTGAATACAACTGCAAGCACGAGGAAAACCAGCGATGCTGAAGCTAAACCTGCTCCGATGAAGGTTAGCGAACTGCCGATAACCATCGGGTGTCTCGAATAGCGGTACATTCCACTAGTAAAGGGTTGGCCCGGAGCGGTCATGGCGATAGTTACAATTGCAGCCACGAACATCGATAGACCAACCAGATAGACGGTCAGACCTGCATACAACCAGACTGTGCCCAACTTCAGTGGAAGAAAAATGGAATAAACAAGAAGGAGAAGGGCAACTATCATAGTGACCGCTGCAACGATTTTCTCTCCTTTCTCAAAGGGCACATCCCCCATCTTTTTCATGATATTGCCGGTACCGACAAGTTTGTCTACGATAACAAAGATCAGGGGATGCAATGGCAAATAGATCAATAGGATCCAGGCATTCCACATTCCTATTTCAGTTTCTGGAAACAGTGACATGGTACAAGCTCCCTTTTATTAACTTCATAATGCCTCGAGATGGTTATGCATACTCATTCCATGAGGCATGAAGAATGGCTCTTCTCCAATTATAACATAGGGTCGTTTTACAAACGGTTCTTCAGAATCAGTTACCCTTAAAGCAACTCAAGTCGAACTTTTCCGAACATCAAACTTGTTTTAACAGTATTTGACCTGATTTGAGGGATTATCCAGTATAGAATACGGGATATGATGAATTTCAGGGTTTTATCAAGCAGGCGTGCAGGTTAATAATGGTTAGCTGGCATTCTTAGAATGACACTCGCTCTGTTTCCATTCGGCCTGTATCTGCTCACTGCCGCAATTACTGCGTTCGCCCTGCTGTCAGGAATTGCGTATGCAGCCTGGGGCGCGCCTGTTACATTGGGGTACTGCGCTGCCGCAATTGGCGTGCTTTTACTGTCGGTAGCGGTAGAGTCTCATAGTGTGGTGTAAATTGGATTGACGAAAAAGGTCATCTGTGCTTCTCTGTTGATTGACAAAAAACAACATAAAAGGAGCACAAGATGACCGAGCCAAATATGGCCTTGATGGAACTGTTGCGCAAGTACAAGCTGGATATTGATGGCGACTTTTTGCGAGAAGGGGTCCAGATAATGATGCAAATGCTCATTGAACTGGAAGCCAGTCGGGAGATCGGCGCCGGACGCTACGAGCGTAATTCGGAGCGGGTCACTCACCGCAATGGATACCGCACACGATTGTGGGAAACACGGGTAGGCGATATCCCGCTGCGGATCCCTAAGGTGCGGGAAGGGAGTTACTTCCCGAGCCTGCTGGAACCGCGCAAGCGCAGTGAACAAGCACTGCTGGCCGTCATCCAGAAAGCCTATGTCTTGGGGGTCAGCACCAGAAAAGTCGATAACCTGGTGCAGGCTCTGGGCTTGAGCGGAGTGGACAAGAGCAAGGTTTCGCGCATCTGCAAAGAGCTGGATAAGCTGGTGAAAGACTTTCGCCAGCGCCCGCTTGAGGACGAGTATCCCTATGTATGGCTGGACGCCCTGTATTTGAAAGTGCGTCAGAACCATCGCGTAGTTAGTTTGGCCGTGGTCATCGCCGTAGGCGTCACCCACCAAGGGGAACGTTCGGTCCTGGGCTTCGATGTCGGCGCCAGCGAGGAGGAGGCCTTCTGGCTCGAATTCCTGCGCAGCCTGGTCAAACGGGGCTTGAAAGGCGTGCAGTTGGTAATCAGCGATGCCCATGAAGGCTTGAAGGCAGCCGTCAACGCCGTATTTGCCGGCTCTAGCTGGCAACGTTGCCGGGTGCACTTCATGCGTAACGTCCTGGCCCACATTCCCAAGGCCGACAAGGCTATGGTTGCCGCAGCGGTGCGGACCATCTTCGCCCAGCCTAGCCGGAAGGCGGCTGGGCAGCAGCTGCGGTATGTGGCCGAGACCATCGCCCCCCACTGGCCCAAGGCCGCCCCGCTGTTGCTGGATGCTGAGGCGGATGTCCTGGCATTCATGGACTTTCCCAAAGCCCACTGGACGCGTATCTACTCCACCAACATGCTGGAGCGGCTCAACAAAGAGGTCAAGCGGCGAACGAACGTCGTCGAGATTTTCCCAGATGTTCCATCGGTCATCCGACTGGTGGGCACGCTGTTGGCTGAGGCCGACGACGAGTGGCAAATCGGTCGGCGCTATTTCAGTAAGGACTCGATGCGCCAACTCTACGAGCCAGACCTCAACATCCTGGCTGAACCAACGCCATTGACGTTGGCCCCAGTTCGTTGACTCGGAGGATTTAGAGGAAGAGAGGCACATTTGAATTTACACCACTTGACAAGACACTACCATTCGACGGCGATACGAACCAGCACTAGCTCCAGCGACAATACCTGTAAAGAGAGAAGGTTAGAACTATGTTTATCAGCCCATATTGGCTCATTTTCGCCTTACCCGGTTTGCTGCTGGGCTTATGGGCCCAGTCTCGCGTGAAGGGAGCCTTTAAGAAATACAGCAAAGTCCGCACTGCGCGCGGCGTCACCGGCGCGGATGTTGCCCGTGAATTGCTGAATTCGCAGGGTCTCCATGATGTCAAGATTGAAGAGAGCCGGGGATTCCTGAGCGATCATTATGATCCGCGCAAGAAACTATTGCGCCTGAGCCCGGACGTCTACCGTACGCCAAGCGTGGCCGCGGCCGGCATCGCCGCCCACGAAATGGGCCATGCCCTGCAGGACGCGCGGGGATATGTACCCTTACAACTTCGCAGCGCCATCGTGCCGGCCGCTCAATTTGGCAGCACCTTGGCTCCCTGGATGTTCATCGGCGGTTTTCTGCTGCGATTCACCGGCCTGGCTTGGGCAGGAGTCATCTTGTTCGCGGCCGCCGTTGCCTTCACACTGGTCACCCTACCCGTTGAATTTGACGCCACCCGTCGAGCCAAGAAGCTGCTGGTCAATAACAATGTCTTGATCGGCAACGAGATGCAGGGCGTCAATAAGGTGCTCGATGCGGCCGCCCTGACTTATGTCGCCGCGGCCGTGGCGGCCATCGGCCAGTTACTTTATTACGTCTTCCTCCTTTCCGGCAGCCGGCGAAGATAGACTCCAGCGGAAGGAGTATTGGGGGATGGGCTGCCTCTGTGTCCGGTAGCCTGGTAGTCACCGAGTCATGTAGTCGGTGTTGGTACCTAACCAGAGCCTTGTGGCCGCGAACGACCTCCTGGGGTGTGGTTCTCCGAAGCCCCGTTTATCTACGCCCGGCCGCTTGGGGTGTAGTTCTCCAAAGGACCTTGTGGCTGCCAACCATTGCTCAGGGTGGGCTTTTCAAAAGCGCCTTGTGGTCGCGCACGGCTTCTCTGGGTGT
>JBDLIZ010000557.1:0-4313 GCA_039714615.1 Pseudomonadota bacterium
AAATCCATTCACCGGTTGTTCGGTATCGCTATCGGGTCTCGGAGTTTGATGAAAAGACACTCTGGCAAATTGCTGTAACGGCTTGTATGCGCCTAATGTCGACAGTTTGAGGTTGTTGAATCAGTAGAGAAGAGTCGTCTCAGTTCGACCATCGCTGGAGAGACATTAATCAGCAGCTATGCCGCACGACAAAGCGGTCATATAGTGACTGCTTTACCAGCTTTTCAAAACATCCACCCACCTTTCAGTTACATTTTCCGGTCCAGTCAACGGTCATAATAATCTATATAATCATAAAGTTAATATTATTATACAATTAGATTCAGTAACCTGAAGAGGGCTCAATATTATGTCTACTCCTGAACAAATTTTGGATGAGGCAATTTCTCTAAACCCAGTCGATCAAGCCAAACTTGTTGACCGACTAATAGCCGTACTCGGTAACCCTGATCCTGAAATAGATAACAATGGGCAGAGGAAGCCGAGTCGCGAGTGGAGGCTTACGAAAATGGAATGCTTAGGTCAGTTTCTTTAGCAGAAGTGCTCGCAAAATATAGATGAAAATAGAGTTCCTGGAGGAGGCGCAATTCGAGCTTGACGAGTCAATTGAATATTACAACCGTGAAGAAGAAGGTTTCCTTACGGTATTATCTATACTGTTATCGATGAATTAGTTTTGGTGATATCCATCTCACACCTTCATCGTAAACCCAACCATTGGAAAAACCGTAAAAAATAAATCTAAAGCTGATAGCATGACGAGCGTTCTCGTCTGTCCAGCTCTATCTGCTTGGGAATCAGCATTCAATATAGCCAGAATTTATACCAATTCCAGTATCGTGTGGTATAGGCAGCAGAGCCGACAGAGCGGTCATTGCCAGTAGTCAATCCAAAACAATCATTAAGCCGAGAAAGTGGTCATTGAGGAGCAGGGTTGTTGTGTCCACCTCTAGCGAGGCTTCGCCTCAGACCGACAAGTCATGAAGCGGCCCCGATTGATCATCAGAAGCACTAAACTTCTGTCATAGCCGAACAAGCGGCGGGAGGGTGCAATACCCAAGTGCCAACCGGGGCCTATGACAATGATAGAACAGACGCTGAGAGAACTGTTGGAAGACAAAGTGGATTTGGATATAGAGGGGATCGATCGCCTGTATCTCAATGCCTATCAACCGCGCCTCCAGACCGGAGGTGGCGTGGTGGGCTTTTTCCGGGAACACCGGGGTGCGCAAGTCGCCTCAACCACCTTAATGGCGCCGATGAGCAAGGACTTTGTCAGCCAGATTTACGCCTTTGCCAAGCAGCATGGCATCGATGTGGTCCATTTCCAGAAAGGGCAACGCAAAGACGAGGTGACCTTACAGCAACTGAAGGAGTTCGGCGAGACCGAAGGGGTGCTCTACATTGGTGTAGCCCAGGAGAAATTCGCCGGCTTTCGGGTGAGAAAGAAGGTCAGCGAACACACCGGGACGAGCTTCCCCTGGCTGTACCGCTCCACGATGATGTGCAATCAGTATTATTTTTATGTGGTGGACGAAGACTTCGGTCCCCTGTTCATCAAATTTTCCTCCTATTTCCCTTACACTGCCCGGATTTGCCTCAATGGTCACGAGTATGCCAAGCGGCAGTTGGACAAGGCCGGGATCGTCTATGAAGCCCTGGATAACGGGGTTCGCACCTGTGCTGAGCCGGCGCGCCTGCAACAGATCCTGGATGAGCTCAATGAGGGAAAGATCGAGGCTGTGGTGCGCAAATGGTTCGCCCGACTGCCGCACCCGTTCAGTCCAGCGGATCGGGCGGCAGGGTATCGGTATGACGTATCCATTCTGCAGGCAGAGTTTGCCCGCACCCAGGTGTTCGACCGCCCGCTCTCGGGTCGTCACCTGTTCGAAGAAGTGATCCGGGAGAACATCGATTTGGGACGCCTGGAGAAAATCAGCCAGGACTGCCAACTCGGTGAAGCGATGTTTGATCAGGTCAACCGCCCACAGGTGGTCGATGGTCAACCTGCCTCGGCATTGGGCTTCGGCGATCCACGGGTCATGGCCCTGTTTCAGGCCTTGTGTTTATTCATGTTATTACCGCAGGGCTTTCGCAATGCCACGCTGCGCTCCCATGTCGCACCACTGATGGGTGAGTCCTCTGAAGACTATACGCCTGGACGCATGACGTATGACCTGCGGCGATTGCGTCTACACGGCGTCATCATCAAGATCCCCGGCACGCATCGGTATGAGGTGACCGACGAGGGAATACGCATCTGCCTGTTCTTGACCAAGGTACATGTGCGCGTCATCCGGCCCGGCTTCTCACAGCTGATGGACGGTTGCCCGAAAGCACCCAACCGGGCTATTGCCAACACGATGCGTCAACTCGATCGTTCCATGGAGCAGCTCATTGATCAAGCGAAACTGGCCGCTTGAAAATTTGACGCATTTGGAAAGATCTTGGTCGTTCAAGGATTTCTAGTACTCATAACACCGAAGACAACTAGACACCACCCGTTCCAATATTAGAATCAGGCGGTACAGTGGATTTGTAATATATTGATATTTGATTCTTCTTTGCCTTGTTGCATTAAATAAATAATCGATTTATTCTTACTCTACAATGAGAAAAATACTGGATACCAATCCTGTCGGTAATTAGTTGCAGAGGTGTGTGTTCTGGCTCAGTGAATCAGAGCTATATGAATGGGTTGCGCTTCTGAATCATACTAAAGACAGTCTTAAAAAATATTAAGAATTCAAGAGTAACGGACTCTATCAGGAAGGAGGAAACGGAAGCATGTATTCTATTCTACCCCCCAAGCGGCTCTATATCATGCCTGTCGCGAGTATCAAGCCTCGTATTGAGTACGAGGTGATACTAAGCCACATGATTCTCTAACATAGAATTTCCATACGGCAAAGGAAGATGAAAATGCCAATATCATTCATCCGATCTAGTAGAAATTCCATGAGCCTCGGTATTGCGGCATTGCTGGTGCTTGCACTGTTGTCCCTGTCGCCTCTGGCTGTCATGGCAAGTGCGGGCGATCCCGGATCACGTGATGCTTTATGGATAGCGGAAGCCGAGAATGACGCACTATTAAGAGTTTCCAAGTCTAGCGGAGAGTTAATTCTGCGGGTTCCAGGGGCCGGATTAAAAGATGCGCTCGCTGTCAGCAGTGATGAACCGGATACTCTTTGGGCGTACGGTGAGGAAACACTCTCAGCCTTCAGTGCATCAGGGGAACAACTACTGACGGTTCCAGTGGAAGTCTATGATGAGGACTATGATGCGGGTGAAGCTTCCGCTCATCTTGCAGTCAACCGGGATCTGGCTGTATGGCTATCCTTCAGTACGCATTTGCATCACTTCGATGAAGCCGGTAACAAGCTGCATACTGTGGCAGTCGGACAAGATATCAAGTCGATCACTATTGACCGAAAACATAACTATCTCTGGGTTGCCACCAAGGAGCGATTGGACGCCTATAACGCCCTCGGTGAAATCACTACAAGTATTGCTCCTGACGTTGAATTCGATTACCGAGACATAGCCTATGATCCAAAACTCGACGAACTCTGGGCTGCCGAACGAAAGTTTGTGCGTCGCTATTCACCGGAAGACGGATCTCTCCTATTCAGCCTGGAGCTATCGGATGGAATATCGTACATTGAACCAGATTATCAGGGAGGGGCTTGGGTTGCCTCCGATGATGATATTGATCAATACCTTATAAAAATTGACTCAACAGGCGTCGAGCAATTTCGACTAAAGCCATTCTCCCGTGAAATCGTGGCGATCGCATCGGAACCCGAGGATAGCTCGATCTGGGTGGCGAGCGAAGATGCCGTCTTGCATTTGAGTGCAACCGGAGAGCTGCTGCATACCGTCGATCTGGCCGGTTTGCTGCCGACAGATGATGATGCTGGTGCAAGCGGATTCACCGTCACGGCGTTGGCGCTTTTCGTTCAATACAATCCACCACCGATCGCCGATGCGGGAGAGGATATCAATGCCTTGACCCTGCTCCCGGTCCAACTGGACGCCAGTCAAAGTTACGACCCGAACGGTGGTCTGCTTTCGTTCAACTGGTCGCTGGTCGCGCCCGGTGGCAGTAGTGCCTTTCTGGATGATACAACCCATCCGCTGCCAAGCCTGACACCGGATCTGGCGGGTGACTATCTGTTCGAGCTGATCGTCAATGATGGCGAATATGACAGCGAGCCATCACAGGTGACGGTAACGGCGGCCGATGGTGTCGCGCCGCCGAATGCCAGGGCGGGTCGCGACCAAGCCGTGCTCACTGGGTCCCGGGTAGTTCT
>JBDLIZ010000558.1:0-4293 GCA_039714615.1 Pseudomonadota bacterium
CAGGCCGCCGATTCTAGCGATATTACCGTCAAGGCCCCTGACATCGCTGAGAATGGCGCTGTCGTCCCTATCACTGTGTCCAGCACATTAACAGGCGTCACCTCTATCGCCATTCTGGTAGAAAAAAACGCACGCCCTTTAACGGCCAGTTACGATCTGGCGGAAGGAACCGAGGCCTATATCTCCAACCGCATAAAAATGGGTAAAACCTCCGACGTCGTCGCGGTGGTTAAGGCCGATGGCAAATTATACCAGGCCAAAAAATCCGTCAAGGTCACCATCGGTGGGTGCGGCGGTTAGTCTCCACAGTGGCATAGAGCCCGATATTTTTACTAAATTTTTTAGGGAGTTGACTCACGGGTAAATTATAAATATTCCCGCATTGCGGCCTGGGTACCCTATACGGGCCGAGTGTATGTAAATAGCCCGCATGTTAGCTCCCGAGATTAAGAGGACACAGAATAAATGGCAAAATCGATTAAATTGCGCGCCAAAGCCAAAGGCGATGCCGTCACCGTCAAGTCACTCATCAGCCATCCCATGGAAACCGGCTTACGTAAAGACAAAAAGACCGGTAAGGTGATTCCGGCGCATTTCATTCAAGAGGTCACCGCGGAACATAATGGTAAAAACCTGCTGACGGCCTATTGGGGCGGCACTGTATCGAAGAACCCTTACCTGTCATTCAAGTTCAAAGGCGGGAAGAAGGGGGATGTTGTCAAGTTGAGTTGGACTGACAACAAAGGTGGCTCAGACTCTGCCGAGGCAAAAATAAAGTAGGAACCGAGTGAAATTGTCCCGCTTATGCAGGGTGCTAAGGAGGAGGAAGACAGGGTGAAAAGCAAAGGTATTACCACCACGCTAATGGTCTTGCTGGTCGTGGTGAGCTTGCCACTGACCGCACTGGCCACCCCGGAAGAAGACCTCAAGGCCTTCAGAGAATACTATAAGAAACGTTTTCCAGATACCCCGTTCAACGATTTCGTCAATGGTGTTTACTCCATAGACCCTGCCTCTCGCGCCCAATGGGAATCCATCGAGGAATTCCCTCCCTATGAGATCAATATTGAAAAGGGCGAGGAACTCTTCAATACACCCTTCAAAAACGGCAAGACATACGCGAGCTGTTTCCCCAAGGCGAGTGACGGCATAAAACACAAATACCCCTACTTCGATACTAAGACCGGTACGGTCAAGACCTTAGAGCAAGAGATCAACGAGTGCCGCGAAAAAAATGCTGAAAAGCCCCTCGGATGGGGCAAAGGCGACATCGGCGACCTATCCGCCTATATGTCCTACGCCACCCGCGGCAAGAAGATCAACGTCGAAGTGCCTGACGACCCCCGTGCCAAGGAATGGTACGAACGAGGAAAACATCACTTCTATGCCAAGCGCGGAGAGCTCAACCTCGCCTGTGCGGACTGCCATATCTATTATCCCGGCAACAAGCTGCGAGCCGACCTACTTGGCCCCGCCCTGGGGCAGGTAAGTCATTTTCCCGTATATCGCTCCAAGTGGGGGGGCTTAGGCACCCTCCATCGCCGCTACAGCGGTTGTAATAAACAGGTTCGCGCTAAACCCTTTCCGATGCAGAGCGATGAATATCGGGCATTGGAATATTTTCACACTTACATGAGCAATGGCCTTGAGTTTAATGGACCCGGGGTACGCAAGTAGCCCCTGATTGAATAACTATAATAACGATAGCAAGGAGGAATTGAGCCCGGCCTTACAGCCGGGTTTTTCTTATTGCAATTTGCTAACATAATCCGTGCATGGCACAATCCGTGCCTACAGTAGTGCAAAATATTCATTCAGTAAATAAGTTTAAGGCTCAGTGGGTAGTGGCACGAGGAAGTGCCGTTAACGGACCTAAGGATGGAGGAGTGGCACAAGGAAGTGACGTTAACGGACCTAAGGGTGGAATCCCTATTGTAATTTCCAAGGAAGAAGATATCACCAGACGGATCATACTCTACGAATGCAATCACTTGCAGTGATTGGATTTCTATTGAAAACAACATAACAGGAGGTAATCAATGCCCAACGAGGTAAGATTGAATCAAGTTAATAGGGAGCTAGAGGAGATGGGTATAACGGGGACCAAAGACCTCTCTTATAACCTGTCCTATGATGAGCTGTTCGCACACGAAACCGATCCCAGTCTTGAGGGTTATGAGAAAGGCGTTGTGACCACTACGGGTTCAGTCAATGTCTTAACGGGTCACTTTACCGGCCGTTCCCCCAAGGACAAATACATCGTCGAAGACCAGGCGACCAGGAATACCATCTGGTGGAAGTCTGAAGGCAATGGCTCCGATAACCAACGCATGTCTCCCGAGACCTGGGGTCCGCTGAAACAAAACACGATCAACCAGCTCTCGGGTAAAAAATTATACGTGATGGACGCCTTCTGCGGTGCCAATCCGGAGACACGTTTATCCATTAGAGTTATCACCGAGGTGGCATGGGCGGCCCATTTCGTTAAAAATATGTTTATCCGTCCTGAAGCGGACGAATTGAAAGATTTCAAGCCTGACTGGACCATTCTGCATGGCTGTAAAACCGATTTCCCTGATTTCAAAGATCATGGCATGCGTTCCGAGGTCTACGCTGCATTCAATGTCACCGAAAGACAGACGGTGATCGGCGGAACCTGGTATGGGGGAGAGATGAAGAAGGGCATCTTCTCCATGATGAACTACTTTCTACCCTTGAAGGGGATTGGGGCCTTCCACTGTTCAGCCAATATGAGCAAAGACGGTGATACTGCCCTGTTCTTTGGCCTATCCGGCACCGGAAAAACAACGCTTTCCGCCGACCCCAAGCGTGCCTTGATCGGTGACGACGAACACGGTTGGGACGATGACGGGGTATTCAACTTCGAGGGAGGCTGCTACGCCAAGTGCATTGATCTGTCCGAGGAAAACGAGCCCGATATCTACCACGCGATCAAAAGGGATGCACTGCTGGAAAACGTGACCCTAACCGAAGACGGCTCCCCTGATTACCAGGATCGCAGCCTCACCGAAAATACCCGGGTATCCTATCCCATCTACCACATCAACAATATCGTCAAACCGGTATCTAAGGGCGGACATCCAAAGAATATTATATTTCTTACCTGTGATGCCTTCGGTGTGCTGCCACCGGTGGCCAAACTCAACTCCGAACAGGCCAAATACTATTTCTTGAATGGATATACCGCCAAGGTCGCCGGCACCGAACTGGGCATCACCGAACCCAGAGCAGCCTTCTCGGCCTGTTTCGGTGGGGCCTTTCTCACCGTCCACCCCACCATGTATGGCGAGATCCTGGGTAAGAAGATGGAAGGACACGACTCTAACGCCTGGCTGGTCAACACCGGATGGTCGGGTGGTGGCTACGGTACTGGTGACCGTATGCCTTTGAAAGTCACTCGGGCCATCATCGACGCCATCTTTGACGGCAGCCTAGAACAGGCCGAATACGAGAAAACAGAGATCTTCAACCTAATGACCCCTAAATCGGTCTCCGGCGTGGAAAGCGATATCCTCAATCCGAGAAACACCTGGTCTGACAAGGGCGAATATGATGAGGCAAGAGTAAAGCTCGCCCGCATGTTTGTGGAACACTTCAAGCGGTACACGGACTCTCCACAGGGGGTAGCCATGGAGAAAGCGGGTCCTCAGCTCTGATAGCTGCGAGCTCTAGTTGCCACCTAGATCCTGCAGGACCTAGGTACTACCCGACATCACAAACGCCACGGTAACATAGCCGCGGCGTTTGTGATGTCGCAACACCGAATACGGGCGATGAGGCAAGCCAGTTGTGAAAGTGTGTTGGTAGCATTCCTAATCGGAGTATATTGTGGCGGGAATACGGGAAATCCTGGTGTTGGCAGTTATTATTCTAGGCGTCTTGTTGATCCCAAGACTGATCCCCAGAAAGGAGACAGCAAGACGGGCAGTCAGCCCGGCTCTCGTATTGTCCGGTAAGCTACGCTTGGCTATTGCCGCCTCTCTCGGCTGGCCGACGATAATGGCCGCATTTCTGCAACCCTGGCTCAACGATCCAATCCTGTATCTTTACATCGGTATCGGCCCGGTGGTTCTGGGATGGATGCTCTATTGGGTATTGATGGGATATCGCCAACCCAAACGGTAGTTGCCTAGAAAGACTCCACAAAAATAGCATTGAAGGGCAATAGGAAGAAGTTGGACGAAGCCGCTACGCGGAGAAAGGCCTCGACGTCTGATTCAATCTAAAATGTAACCTCAGGCCTTCGAAACGAGGGGGCATTCATCCACGATA
>JBDLIZ010000559.1:0-4292 GCA_039714615.1 Pseudomonadota bacterium
GCGTCCCTGTGGTGTTTCGCAGCAAGGCGCAGTGCGAAGGCAATGTCTATCACCTTGTCGAGCACTGGAACGCAGCGGCGGGACACCACAGGGACGCCCCTCGGGTTAGCTTGTCAACGCCCACGGACTGCGTTGCGCCTCTTGACAAGGGAATAGCCATTGCCTGCGAGGCGCGCCTTGCCGTGAACGTTGACAAGCTAACTGAACTCGCAATTATTACATTGATAGAGCACTAGAGTGAGGGGGAAGGAATGAAGCTAGGCATCGATCAACTGCTTTCAGACGCAGGGCTAAAGTCTTCTCTGCAAGGTCGTCGCATCGCATTGCTCGCTCACCCCGCCTCGATGACGGCCGGTTTCATGCACAGCATCGATGCATTGATGGACTCAGGTCTGAACCTGACGGCTGCGTTCGGTCCTCAGCATGGGATGCGCGGGGACAAGCAGGATAATATGGTGGAAACAGTGGATGATTTCGATGCCAAACATGGTTTACCGGTATTTAGCCTATACGGCAAGGTGCGTCGGCCGACCTCCAAGATGCTGGATCATTTCGATGTCATACTGGTCGATGTGCAGGATGTAGGTTGTCGCATCTACACCTTTTTGACTACGCTGTGTTATCTGCTCGAGGATTGTGCCACCGCCGGGAAGGGCTTGTGGGTGTTGGATCGGCCCAATCCTGCGGGGCGTTCGGTGGAAGGGCTGAAACTGACCGCGGGATTTGAAAGCTTTGTGGGTGCGGGGCCATTGCCCATGCGCCATGGCATGACCCTTGGTGAGCTGGCGCGCTGGTACGTGGATCTGCGGCATCTCGATCTGGAGTTCAAGGTAGTTCCTATGCAGGGCTATGATCCCGCTGAACCACCGGGTTTCGGCTGGCCGACGCATGAGCTGGCCTGGGTCAACCCCAGCCCGAACATGGCCGGTCTCAATGCCGCACGCGCCTATGCCGGCACGGTCATGTTGGAGGGGACCACCCTTTCAGAAGGCCGGGGAACCACTCGACCACTGGAGCTGGTAGGGGCGCCGGACATCGAGATCGAGGCCATACTAGACTATATGTATGATGCTGCTCCCCAGTGGTTGGCAGGCGTCAAGCTGCGCCCCTGTTTCTTCCAGCCCACGTTTCACAAATATAAGGGCAAACTGTGTCGTGGATTTCAGCTTCATACCGATCATCCGGCTTATGATCACGCAGGTTTCAGGCCTTACCGGCTCGTTGCCTTGTTTTTGAAGGCGGTGCACACGCTGCATCTCGGATATAAAATCTGGCGTGATTTCGAGTATGAGTATGTCGAGGGCCCGTTACCTATAGATACTATAAACGGGGGACCGGCCTTGCGTCACTGGGTAGAGGCCCCCGGCTTGGATACCGAGGCGTTCGAGCAACGGCTCAAGATCGATGAACAGGCCTGGGACGAGGAGCGGGCTCCCTATCTTCTCTACTGATCCCCATTCGGAGTTCAGCCGCAATATTTTTTACTTCTTTTGCCTTGTGATTATCTGGTCGGGAGAAGGGGGTACGGAATCCAAGACCTTTTGCGCCCGTCCAGCAAAATAGAGTCCCGTCACCGCGGCGAGGATAAAACCGCCTCCATTGATGATCCATTCGAAGGGTGAGCGGGGGCCGCCCGGTGCGCCGAGCATGGCCAAGTCAGCTGCCATGGATCCGATATAGGCAATATTGATCGTCAATGGCCAATTGCCGATGAAATGCCCCACGACGAATCCCCTGAGCGTGATACGGGTCAGCCCAAAGAAGTAATTGGACAGCTTGAACGGGAAAAACGGTACCATGCGGGTTACCAGCACGATCTTCCAGCCCTTGGGCATGAACTCATCGTCGAGCGTTTTCAGTTCCGGGTGAGTCAACAAGTACTTGGCGGCCCGCTTACTCAGTGCATATCTTGCGATCATGAAGGCGAAGGTTGCCCCCAGGGTATTGGCGATAACTACATACAGCGATCCCTCGATCACCCCAAACAGGAATCCTGCTCCCAAGGTGAACAAGATACCCGGCAGTACAAAAATTACGATTAGCGCGTAGATAATAATAAACAGCACCGGTCCCCAGGCACCGAGGCCATCGAGCCATTCAAACAACCTCAAGACATACTGCTGAATCTCGAATTGGGCCAGTACGGCAAAAATCGCTGCCACCACAGCGGTACTGATGACGATACCCCTAACGATGCCTGAGCGTTGTGGCGCAGGATGTCTGAGCTTACGCATTACTATGCTCATTGACGGGCTTTATTAATGCGGGTCTTACGCTCAATATTGGAGAGAGGAAAATTGTGCTCTGATTGAGCACTGTCACAGAATCGAAACTTTACACGAAAACTAATGATGATTGGATGGAATATCCTGGTGGGGAGGAGGCTATTTCCACGGGGAGGAGGCAGGGATTACATTCGAGGAGCTTGTCTATTCTCGGGAGGCTCCTCTGTCCTGCTCCAAAGTTCCCTTTTGGAGCGAGGCTCATAGAAGGAATGTCGCTTGACATTCGTGTCTTGAAAGTTATTCAAAAAACCGATTGAAACTGCTAGAAGCACCAGGCGCCGTGCTTGTGGCCATGGCGATGCTTGTGGTGGTGATGACCATGATGATGGTGGTGATGACCATGATGATGGTGGTGATGATGGTGATGACCATGACCCCAGCGGTGGTGTCTATGACGTCTATGATGCCTATGGTACCGCCTATGCCCACCCGCAATATCAGCAAGGGCCTTTCTATCAAGTTCTACATCGCTTTGCAGGTCATGGATGGTAATATTAGCCATTTCTATTTCTCCAGATACAGTTTATAACGAAGGTGTGTTTGTGAGCTTCTGTTCGTGCTCGCAATAGAATAATGCATATTCAACGCCAACTATTGCATTGATGCTATAGAAATCTTATTTCTCATTGATTTTGCTGCTATTAATTTTATTTAAATAACAATCACTGTATGTTGCTAGATCGAAATATCATTGAATTGTTGGTGAATAGAGAACTTTGTTATGTGAAATGTTCCTTCTTTAGGAACTTGTCTTCTTCGCACTGATGATATTCGTGCCGTTCTGATGCTGAAGGTGTTTTCCCAAGGCCCTAATCAGGACCTTAAATTCGATGGTAGATGTCCCATTGATGTAGAGAAGAAGAGGTCGAGGTATAGAGTTACTGCCTGATGCCCAACCACGTGCATCTGATCGTCGTTCCGGGAGCGGGTTCCAGAATCAGCCGTGCCATCGGTGAAGCACATCGCCGGTATACGCGCTATATCAACTTCCGCGAGAAGTGGAGGGGATATTTGTGGCAAGGGCGATTTGCCTCCTTTCCGATGGATGAGGTCCTGGGGATTCGGGTGGATACACCCACGGGCGGCGGCGACGCGCATTGCTTCCGCAACGCCGGGGGTATCGTCACCGACGATGCCATCCGTTCGGCCATGCTGACCTCAAACAGACCACGCATTGAATTGGATTATGGGGATACCGCGCTCCTTACACGGATCTTGTAGCTGAGTTGACTTTAGGAGGTTCGAAGGGTGCTTTCTGTGTATTTTTGACGGTTTAGGCCAAAAACCCAAGTGGAAAACTAAAACCCTGGAGGTCAAATGTTCGGCAATCCATCATTAATGACACGAATCGTAATTGGCAAGGGAATCGGCTTTCTATTCGGGCTTGCCGGTTTTATCTTTCTACCCTACTTTTTGCCCGATGCAGACATGCTACTGCGATGGGGAATATTGTTGTGGTACACCACAGTGGGGGCAATCATTGGTGTGTTTGGTGTCATCACCTATCACCCGATACTGAGGTTACCCATGCCTTGGTGGTTTCGTGCGCCACTGATTGGTGCATGGATGAATTTTGTACTGACTTTCTTTGCTTATGCTGCAATGCAGGCCATGATGGTGACGATGTTTGGTGAGGATGGTGTCCTTAGCTCTCCTTTCTGGTTTACCGCCGAAGGTGCCATTATAGGGCTCATCATTGGTTATGTGGCAACTCACTTCGGTGGTGAAGGTAAAGAAACTGTTGACCAATAATCTATAGGGCTGTCAGCGGCTGGCCACTAAGTTGTTAACAATCCGATGGGAATATCCCAAAGTGTTCCAGAAAATCAGAGGCGATTGAACTGGCGGGTTTATAATTCCGGGAAGAACGCGCCGGGTCTGGATCAGTACCTGCGCAAAGGGAGAAACGGGCACTGGTTCAGTCCAATTACCTCGTAACTTGTTGATTAACAGGTTAAAGACTGAAGGTCAGGCGTTTTTCTGGAGTCTCAAGGCCTGTTCCCATGA
>JBDLIZ010000560.1:0-4291 GCA_039714615.1 Pseudomonadota bacterium
TTTTCACGTACCCTCGATCCATTGGATCGGGAATCCCAGGTGTTCTGGGAGTATCTCAACTATGGCCTGGCGCTGTTCGGTCTGCTGCTGATCGGGTTGGTTCGCAGGCGGACAAACAAGCAGGCGGCATTGCGCTACGCCGCCATTCTGGGCACGGCTGAATAAAGAGGAGGAGGATGTCAATAATGAAAAAGTGGATCTCTATACTGAGCGGTCTGTTGGTAGCGCAACTGGTGTTGGCGATGGCTGTTAACCTGACGGGTGAGAGTTATGGGGCCTTTCAGGCCGAGCAGAAATTACTCATTTTCGAAAAACAAGCGGTGGACGGGCTGCGTATTGAAGGTAGCACGGATAGCGTAGTGCTGAAAAAACAAGAGGGACAATGGCTGTTATCGGAAAGCGGCGACTTCCCAGCCAGTCAGAGCAGCGTCGAACGGTTGCTGGACAAACTCGCCACGCTGGAGAAGGGCTGGCCCGTGGCCACCACCCGCGGTGCGGCCCGACGCTTCAAGGTGGCCGAGGACCAGTTCGAGCAAAAACTGGTGCTGCTCTCTGGTGATGATACCCAGGCTACCCTCTATGTCGGTTCCTCACCAGGATTCCGCAAGGTGCATGTGAGACCTAAGGATGAGGATGAAGTTTATGCGGTGGCGTTTAACACCTGGGAAGCGAACGCCAAGGCTGACGACTGGATCGATAAAGACATCCTCAAGCTTAGTGAGAGTGATGTGAAGCATGTCGAGATGCCCGGTATCACTTTGCAACGGGAAGAAGATAAATTGCAGGTGGCGGACCTTGGAGAGAAGGAACAGACTAACGAGGAAGCGGTTCGCTCCCTGGTTGGCAAGCTGACCGGACTGCGTATCCAGTCCCTGCTGGGTACCGAGACCAAGCCTGAATACCGGCAGGACGAGCCGGTGCTGGAGGTCGAGGTGGCGCGCAAGGACAGCGATGCTTTGAGCTATCGCTTTTCAAAACCGGAGCAGGGGTCGTACTTCGTGTTGAAGCGTTCGGATCTGGACCACTATTTCAAGATTGCTGAATCCACGGTAAAACCGATCCTCGATACGGCACGGGAGAAACTGGTCCAGGCCAGGGCAGAAGAAGCGTTGGGTGAAGCCGCCGGAGACCAGCAGCCCGACGAGACGACGCAGTAGATGATGACACCTAGATCACTATGTTCAAAGCGAAAATGGTCTGATGGCTGCCGATTAAGACGTCGTCTTGTCTTTTTCAATCATTGCATACGCCGAGTGGTTGTGAATGGATTCGAAATTTTCAGACTCAACGGTGTAGGCGGTGATTCGCTGGTCGGCGTTCAATATTACCGCGATATCCCTTACCATATCTTCCACGAATTTAGGGTTGTCATAGGCGTATTCGGTGACATATTTCTCATCGGGGCGTTTCAACAACCCATACAATTGGCTGGATGCCTGTTCCTCGACCAGGTCGATCAATTCCTCTATCCATACGAATTGCCGGGTACGTACATTGATGGTTACGTGTGAACGCTGGTTGTGGGCCCCATAGGCAGAGATCTTTTTCGAGCATGGGCAGAGGCTGGTCACCGGGACTACGACCTTGATATTGGTATGGGGGATTCCGTCTTTGATCTCTCCGGTCAGCGTGATTTCGTAATTCATCAGGCTTTGAACGCCGGAGACGGGGGCAGACTTGTTGATGAAATAGGGGAAAGACATCTCGATATGACCGGATTCCGCCTCCAGCCGCTCGGTCATCTCTTTCAATATATCCCTAAAAGATTTGACCGAGATCTCGCGTTCGTGATTATTTAGAATATCCACAAAACGTGACATGTGGGTTCCTTTGAAATCATGGGGGAGATCGACATACATGTTGAATTTGGCAACGGTGTGCTGTTCGCCGCCGGAACGGTCCATGACCCGTACAGGATGAAGAATTTCCTTGATTCCGACCTTGTTGATGGGTATCCGGCGAGTATCCTGACTGCTTTGTATATCAGGAATAGTGTTTGCGATTTTGTGAGCCATTGTTCTCATTCCATGCATCCTCGCGAGGTAAGGGATCCAGTCAGGCAATTTCTATAAAATATATGGTGCCGAATCGACGCTCAGGCAGGCATAGACGACAGTGATATGATATGCCTGATGAATGCTCTTACAGGATCTGGCGCGTTCACCGCAGGGCTGCTTCTGAACAGGAAAACCGCGCTGATTACAAGGTGTTGCGCGCTTCGCCTTGCTCTACAATCATGCCTGCATGTAAAGACTGTCTGTCGAGGGTATTCCTGAGCGATTTACTGGGATATTACTTGAGTGTTGCGGTTTGCGCAATCCCTACGATTGAGTAGATCCCTGACGGCTGAGAGCAGGCCCTGGCGGTCTAGTTTAGCCTGAGCGAGTAACTGTTCTCGGCTGCCATGGCTGAAAAACTGGTCAGGAAGTCCGAGGTTCAGCACCTCCACCTGGATATTATTCTGGATTAGATAATCGTTGACTGCACTTGCGGCGCCGCCCTGAACCGCATTATCTTCAACGGTAACCAGCAACTCATGGGTCTCGGCCATGGAACACACCATTTGCTCGTCCAGGGGTTTGACGAAACGCATATCCACCACCGTAGCCTTCAGGGATTCGGCGGCTTCGAGGGCCGCATAAACCGGGGCGCCAAATCCTAGAAAGGCGATCTCACGACCTTTGCGCAGTACCCTTGCCTTGCCTATCGGCAGGGCACTTAGCTGTTGTTTGATCTTCACCCCCGGCCCCTTGCCCCTAGGGTAGCGCACCGCAACAGGGGCATCCTGAAGAAAGCCGGTATAGAGCATTTGCCGGCACTCGTTTTCGTCAGCGGGGGCCATGATTATCATGTTGGGGATGCAACGCATATAGCTCAGATCGAAACTGCCCGAATGGGTTGGACCGTCGGGCCCGACCACCCCCGCCCGATCGATGGCAAACAATACGGGCAGATTTTGTAGCGCTACATCGTGTATGAGCTGGTCATAGGCGCGTTGTAGAAACGTCGAATAGATCGCCACCACTGGTTTCATTCCCCCACAGGCCAATCCGGCAGCCAGGGTCACGGAATGTTGTTCAGCGATGCCGACATCGTAGTAACGATCGGGGAACTGCTCGGCAAATCGCACCAGTCCGGAGCCTTCTCGCATCGCTGGGGTAATACCAATCAGGCGTTTGTCCAGCTCAGCCATGTCACACAACCAGTCTCCGAAGATCTGGGTATACGTGGGCTTGGCCGGCTTAGAACTCTTGACCACCCCGATCTTGGGGTCGAACCGCGAGACCGCATGGTAAGCCACAGGATCGGCCTCGGCCGGCTCATACCCCTTTCCTTTGCGGGTCACGACATGCAGCAGGCGGGGTCCTTTGTGGTGTTTTAGATTGGAGAGTGTTTGGATCAGTCCCGTGAGGTCATGGCCGTCCACGGGCCCAAAGTAGTTAACCCCCATCTCTTCGAACAAGGTACCTGGGACAATCATGCCCTTGACGTGCTCTTCGGTGCGTCGAGCCAGTTCCCACATGGGGGGCATTTGCTTCAATAATCGCTTGCCCCCCTCGCGCATGCTGGAATAGAGCTTGCCGGAAAGCATGCGGGTGAGATAGTTGGTCATTGCCCCTACATTGGGCGATATCGACATCTCATTGTCGTTGAGTACAACCAGTAAGTCTGCATACGCATCGCCAAGATGATTGAGGGCCTCATAGGCCATCCCTGCGGTCATCGCCCCGTCGCCAATGATGGCTACTGTCTTGCGGTCCTCTTGTTTGAGGGCTGAAGCCAATGCCATACCCAGGCCGGCGCTGATCGAAGTACTCGAATGGCCGACGTCGAAGCTGTCGTATTCACTTTCCTCGCGTTTGGGGAAGGGGGCGAGTCCCCCTTGCTGGCGAATGGTAACGATTTCTTCGCGACGTCCAGTGAGAATCTTGTGGGGGTAACACTGATGACCTACATCCCATACCAGCCGGTCATAGGGAGTATTGAAAACATAGTGCAGGGCAACGGTCAGTTCTATGGCACCCAGCCCGGCGGCAAAATGCCCCCCGGAACGGGATACGGAGTGCAGCAGGTATGAGCGTAATTCGGCGGCGAGCTGCCCTAATTCATCCTGTGGAAGTTCACGCAGGTCTTGCGGTGAGTCGATGCGCTTGAGTAGCATAGGGACGGATGACTTCATTATTGTGAACATTTGATTAAAGATTAAACCACGTCCTTGGGACGTGGAGTTGGTCGAAAGGCTCTAGCCTTAAGACAACTGAAGTACGCTTATGCATCCTAATTATGCTGT
>JBDLIZ010000561.1:0-4289 GCA_039714615.1 Pseudomonadota bacterium
ACCGGGAATTCGTCGAGCATCTGCGTAACCGGGGCAAGTTCTTTGACCAGGAGGAGAAGCGCGAGCGCGACCTGATCCTGATCGATTATGACGACCCGGCGCGCAACGTTTACGAAGTTACCGAGGAGTGGGCCTATCACAACGGCTACTACGGTACGCGGGAGGATGTGGTCTTTCTCATCAACGGCATCCCGGTGCTGGTGATCGAGTGCAAGAACGCCAACAAGGACGAGGCGATTGCCCTGGGGGTGGACCAGATCCGCCGTTACCACCGCGAGACGCCCGAGCTGTTCGTGAGTCAGCAGCTCTTCACCACCACCGATGCCATCGGCTTCGCCTACGGGGTGAGCTGGAACACGGTGCGACGGAACATCTTCAATTGGAAACTGGAGGGGGGACATTCCTGTCCCCCGCTTTCAAATGAACAGGGGTTGGAAAACCCCCGCTCTTATGTTGATCCATATGGCGAAATCGACATTTACAGAAACCGCCTGCCCCATTGGCAACAGGGTTCGGCTCTATTGTTCGTAACCTGGCGGCTGGCCGACTCGCTCCCGAAAGCGAAACTCGACCAATGGCTCGACGAAAAGAGCCATTGGTTGGTACATCACCCCGAACCGTGGGACGAGAAGACAGAAGCTGACTATCACGAGCGCTTTTCCCGACAGATCGACGAGTGGCTGGATCAGGGCAGCGGGTCGTGCGTGCTGAAAGATCCCGGCGTTTCGAAGATCGTGGCGGATGCATTGCACCACTTTGATGGCGAGCGCTACAAACTGGTGTCTTTCGTGGTGATGCCGAATCATATTCATGTGTTATTTCGGCCGCTGGGGGATCATGCCTTGGCGGACATCGTGAAGTCTTGGAAGGGATTCACGGCACGGGAGATCAACAAGCGTCTGGGGAAGACGGGGGCGCTTTGGCAGGAGGAATATTGGGATCGGTTGATTCGGAACGAACGGCATTTCTTCAAGGTGGCAGAGTATATCCGGGAGAATCCTGGGAAGGCGGGGCTTCAAGCGGGGCAGTTTGTTTTGATGGAGCGGGGGCTTTCCAGCCCCCGGTTATTCGATGAAAAAGGGGGACAGGAATGTCCCCCCTCCGTTCCTGGTCGTCTGGAGGCCAAGGTGAAGAGCTTCTGCGCCATCCCGCAGGTGCTCGCCTTTCTGAAAGACTACATCGTCTTTGCCGAGAAGGACGAGGAACTGAACAAATATGTCCTGCGCCAGCACCAGACCCGCGCGGTGGAGCGGGTGGTCAGCCGCGCCCTTGATCCGAAGCGCTCACGCGGCCTCGTTTGGCACACCCAGGGCAGCGGTAAGACATTCACGATGATCAAGGCGGCGGAGCGGCTCTTTCGCGCACCCGAGGCGGACAAGCCGACCGTGCTCCTGATGATCGACCGTAATGAGCTGGAAGACCAGACGCTCAAGAACCTCGCCGCCCTGGGCCTGGGCAACCTGGAACACGCCAGCAGCATCCGGCGGCTCAACAGGCTGCTAAAGGATGATTATCGCGGCATCGTCGTGACCATGATCCACAAGTTCCGCGACATGCCGGCGGATCTCAATACACGCTCGAATATCTATGTCCTCATCGACGAAGCTCACCGCACCACCGGAGGCGACCTGGGCAACTTTCTCATGGCCGGCCTGCCGAACGCCACTTACCTCGGCTTCACCGGTACCCCGGTCGACAAGACCGTCTACGGCAAGGGCACCTTCAAGACCTTCGGCTGCGAAGATGATCGGGGTTACCTGCATAAGTATTCCATCGTTGACAGCATCGAGGACGGAACCACGCTGCCGCTCTATTACAATTTGGCTCCCAACGAGATGCTGGTGCCGCATGAAACCCTTGACAAGGAGTTTCTGTCACTGGCCGAAGCCGAGGGAGTGGCCGATATCGAGGAATTGAATAAGATCCTCGAACGGGCGGTTAATCTGAAGAATTTCCTTAAGGGCAGGGAGCGGATACAGCAGGTGGCGGAGTTTGTTGCCCGGCACTACCTGGAGAACGTCGAACCGCTCGGCTACAAGGCCTTCCTCGTTGGTGTCGACCGCGAGGCCTGTGCGCACTACAAGCACGCGCTGGATGAGTTCCTGCCACCTGAGTATTCTGAGGTTGTGTATACCGGAAACAACAATGATTCCACGCTGCTCAAGGAATTTCACCTCGATTCCAAGAAGGAACGGCAGATCCGCAAGAGCTTCGGCAAGCTCGACCAGAAACCGAAGATCCTCATTGTAACCGAGAAGCTATTGACTGGCTTCGATGCCCCAGTGTTGTACGCGATGTACCTTGACAAGCCGATGCGTGACCATACGCTGCTGCAGGCGATTGCACGGGTGAATCGGCCCTATGAAAACGAGCAGGCTGAAATGGTGAAACCCCACGGCTTCGTGCTCGATTTCGTTGGTATCTTCGACAAACTCGAAAAGGCCCTCACCTTCGACAGCGAAGAGGTGAATGCCATCGTCAAGGACCTCAAGCTGCTGAAAGTGCTTTTCCAGAGCAAGATGGAGCGTTTTCGGAGGGGGGACTTTCCAGTCCCCCTTTCAAACACCGGGGGCAGGAATGCCCCCGCTCCGTTCAACTTCGATGACAAGGATGTCGATGCCCTAATTGAGTACTTCCGTGCCCCGGAGTGGCGCAAGATGTTTTTCAAGGAGTACAAGGAAATCGAGATGCTCTACGAGATCATCTCCCCAGATGCCTTTCTGCGGCCCTATATCGATGACTACGGGACCCTGTCAGCCATCTATGATGTGGTGCGTAAGGCTTATGCCAAGCGTGTGCAGGTCGACCGTGCATTTCAGAAAAAGACCAACGAACTGGTGCAGCAACATGTGGGAACGGACTATATACAGCCCGTCACCGAGGTGCTGGAGATCAATGAGGGTACTGTGGAGTACATCGTTGCGAAAAAAGGCGGTGACGGAAAAAAGGTCATCAACCTGGTGAAGAGTATCGAAAAGATCGCCGAAGATGAAAGTGATGACCCTTACCTGATTGCGATGGCTGAACGCGCCCGGGTGGTGCAGGAGAGTTTTGAGGAGAGACAGGCCAGCACGGCCGAGGCGCTGGCGGCGCTGCTGAAGGAGGTCGAGACCAACGAAGCGCGCAAGAAGGAACAGGCAGAGAAGGGTTTCGACGGGTTGACCTTTTTTGTCTATCGAACCTTGCTGGATGCAGAGATTGAAAATGCCGAGGAGGTCAGCCGCAAGATCAAGGCGGCATTTGTTGAATATCCCAACTGGAAACAAAGCGAGGGTTCCCTGCGTGAGCTACGCAAGCAGGTGACGTTCGCCATTTTCGCCGAAACAGAAGACCTGGATCGCGTAACGGCGCTGGCGGGTGAGTTATTCACGCTGCTGGAGAGGGCGGACAGCAAGTAGGATGCTGGTGAGCTTGCGAACCGCGTCAATCCTGTTGCCCGGAATTCGCGACAGATGCGGTTCGTTCCTCACCGCATCCTACATGCTGTCGGAGAAAGAGTAGTATGAGATCGGACGAAGCAATGAAGCGCGTATTCAAGGCACGGGTATACCACTGGGCCGAAAAGCTGGGAGTGAAGGTGATCTGGCTGGGTGTACGCCCGATGCGTAACAAATGGGCTTCATGTTCAACGAATGGCCATCTGAATTTCAATGCTGAGCTGCTGGACCTGGATCAGGACCTGTGGGACTACGTCATTGTGCATGAATTACTGCACTTCTCTGTTCCAAACCACGGCAAACTATGGAAAAGCCTGATGCGTGCACATTTGGGAAGCTATGAGGCGATGGAAGCCGAGTTAGCCAGGCATGGATAAAAGCCATGACGATGACCAGAAAGTTATCCTGTTTGGGTGGTGTGCCAACCTTCAAAGGCCGTTACTTTATATGGATTTCGCCGAAACGAAGATGTTTATGGATCTATTTGAGCCTGCAGATGAGTTTTTTGTGATTGAAAAATCACTTAGTACATATCTACACATTCCAGACCATGGTTGTCGGGATATCTGCTGCGTAATTGCCTCAAGCGCTGAAAAAGACTAACTTGATCTTGTGCGGGAAATCAGGAGGGCCCTCTAATGGGAGACCAGGCGACCATTCTTGTTGTTGACGATGATCCGGACATACGCGAGTTGCTGGAGGACTATCTGGGCGAGCAGGGATACGAGGTGATCGCTATCGCCACCGCCGATGCCTTTCGCGAGGCCCTCGCTGAACATGAGCCGGATGTCGTGCTGCTGGATGTGGGTCTGCCCGGGGAGGACGGGCTCAGCCTGGCGCGCCATGCGCGCG
>JBDLIZ010000562.1:0-4283 GCA_039714615.1 Pseudomonadota bacterium
GCGTTGCGCCTCTTGACAAGGGAAGGGCCATTATCTGCGAGGCGCGCCTTGCCGTGAACGTTGACAAGCTAACTGAACTCGCAATAATTACATTGATAGAGCACTAGTATGCACCTCCTTGTCACCAATGACGATGGATACCAAGCACCGGGAATCATTGTCCTAACCAAGGCACTGGCATCTATCTCCGAGGTCAGTGTCGTGGCTCCTAATAGAAACCGCAGCGGAGCGAGTCACTCGCTGACCCTGGATAGACCGTTACGCGCTACTCAGACCGACAATGGGTTTGTAAGTGTCGATGGTACACCAACCGATTGCGTACACTTGGCGATCAGCGGGCTCTTGGAACGTGAGCTGGATATGGTGATCGCCGGCATCAATGCCGGTTCCAATCTGGGAGATGATGTTCTGTACTCCGGTACCGTGGCCGCGGCGATGGAAGGCAGATTCCTGGGTAAACCCTCGGTCGCCATTTCGCTGGCGGCGCACCAACCTAAATATTACCCTACCGCCGCACAAGTTGCGATTAAGTTGTTGACTCATCTGGTATCACACCCCCTGCCCAATGATATCATCCTGAATGTCAATGTTCCGGATCTGCCTGCCGAGCGCATTGCAGGTTACCGCAGCACCCGATTGGGTTTTCGGCATAAGGCCGAGCCGATCATCAAGTCTCGGGACCCGAGGGGACACCGTATCTATTGGGTGGGGGCGCCAGGAAAAGGTCAGGATGCGGGACCTGGTACCGATTTCCATGCCCTTGAAAATGGGTATGTATCAATAACTGCAATACAGGTGGATCTGACACGATTCAATGCCATCGATATGGTGGCCCAATGGCTGCAGGATAGCATGCAATGAAAGACCCACAGATCAAAGGAATAGGGATGACCTCGCAACGCACGCGCGATCGTCTGGTGCAGCGTTTGGAATCCAAGGGTATCACAGACGAACGTGTACTGGACGTCATGCGCCATACCCCCAGGCATTTGTTTGTTGACGAAGCCTTGTCCAGTAGGGCCTACGAGGATACAGCATTACCTATCGGTCATCGACAGACGATTTCTCAACCCTATATCGTGGCGCGGATGACGGCACTGCTGGTAGCGGAATGTGATCCGCAAAAGGTGCTTGAAATAGGCACGGGATCGGGTTACCAAACCGCATTGCTGGCGCAATTGGTGCCGACGGTCCATACTATCGAAAGGATTCCGGAACTCTATAAGCTGGCGCAGGAGCGCATCCATGGATTGGGGATGCATAATGTGCATTTTAAACTATCAGATGGGTCTTGGGGATGGCCAAAGTATGCGCCTTATGACGCCATTTTGGTGACGGCTGCGCCCGAGAAGGTTCCTGACCCCTTACTTGAGCAGCTGGCGGTTGGGGCTCATATGCTGATCCCCCTGGGGAGCGAAGGAAGCATACAGAAACTGTCCCTTATCAAACGCACTTCCAGCGGTTATAAACAGGAATCCCTGGAATCGGTGAGTTTCGTGCCGCTTGTTCTAGGCGAGGGTGTTCGGTAAGGTGGGAGATTGGATTGAAAAATAATCCTTTCGTTGCCGGTTGTCGCTTGAACATGAAACTATTTACCTCCCTTTATGATCGTGCCATGATGTGGGCCTCCCATCCCCACGCTCCGCGCTATCTTGCCGCTTTGAGTTTTGCTGAATCCTCGTTTTTCCCTATTCCTCCGGATGTCATGCTCGCTCCAATGGCGACGGCTGAACCCTCAAAGGGGCTGCGATTTGCATTTATAACGACCATTGCCTCGGTCATCGGTGGTATATTCGGCTATCTGATCGGCTTACTGGCAATGGGTGTTATTTCCCCATGGTTACAGACGACACCCTATTGGTCCGACTTTCTTACTGCGCAAGAATTATTCAAGGAGTGGGGGGTATGGGTGGTCTTCGTGGCTGGCTTTTCTCCCATACCCTATAAATTATTCACGATATCCGCAGGGGCTCTGGCACTTGCTATCGTGCCCTTTTTAATTGCCTCCCTGGTCGGACGTGGGGCACGTTTTTTTTTGGTGGTATTAGTTCTAATCTGGTTAGGGCCTCGCGTGGAACCTGTAGTGCGCAAATATATCGAATGGATCGGCTGGGCAATGGTAGCGTTGCTAGGGGTGTTGATCCTTTGGTATCAATTCTAGGAGTCTGTCGGAATTAGGCGATCGTAGCGAGGGAAAGCTGGTTTGAGGCGAATAGCCGTCGCTATTTAACGAAAAGGATCGGATGATCTGTGCAAATCCGGTTCTTCCGCAGTAGATCAGTCCTAAATCCGACAGGCCCCTAGGAATGGTCTTTTACCTAAGTCCTGCAAGCACGATCATTTGCAGGGCTTAGGTTAACCTACCGTATCGGTTTGTGAAAGATTGGCGATTGCTCTTAGTTCTTATTATGCTTACCGGATGGTTGATGGCTTGCACCGGTGCTATGCATTCGCGCCAGCTGGCAAACCTTTATACGGTCAGGCACGGTGACTCCTTGTATACTGTGGCCTGGCGATACGGATTGGACTATAAACAGGTAGCCTTCTGGAACGCCATAGGCGCACCCTATACCATCTATCCCGGACAGCAACTGCTGCTGAACCCACCGCTTAAGTCGATAAGCGTCCAGAAAACTAGGCCAAAGCGGACTCAGAAACCATCTCGTCCCAAGCGCCCTCCAATCACTGCGCGGTCCGCAACCGTAGCACCCAAAATCAGCATTGCTCCATCGACGCCACAACCCATTATCAGGAAGGAGCCTATCGAATGGCACTGGCCCGTCAAGGGAAAGGTTATCAAGACCTTTTCTGTAGAGGCCAGAGGCAAGAAAGGGATAGATATTGCTGGAAGTCTCGGTCAATCCATCAAGGCCGCCTCGGGTGGAAAAGTGGTTTACAGCGGGGGTGGACTTAATGGCTATGGACAGCTTATTATCATCAAGCATAATAATAGATATCTTAGTGCCTACGCTCACAATCGCAGCTTGATGGTGAAGGAGGGGGACCGCGTGAGGGTAGGCCAAAAGATCGCCGAGCTGGGTAGCACGGGTGCGGATAGACCTAAATTGCATTTTGAGATCAGGCAAGATGGGGATCCGGTAGATCCCTTGCATTACCTGCCTAAGTAGAGATAAAGAGGGTAATAATCTGAATTCAGGTGACATAAAAAAAGGCGAGGACAGCATTACTAAAGATTTCTCTCAGACTGAGCTTGATGCCACTCGGCTCTATCTCAGTGAGATTGAATTTTCTTCTTTGCTGACGCATGAAGAAGAGGTTCGTTTTTCGCGCCTGGCTCAACAGGGGGTGGAGTTCGGTCGTAAGAAGATGATCGAATCCAATCTTCGCCTGGTTGTTAAAATCGCCAGGCGTTACATGAATCGAGGCCTAGCCCTTCTCGATCTCATCGAAGAAGGCAATTTGGGATTGATCAGGGCGGTGGGAAAATTCGATCCGGAGAAGGGGTTTCGCTTTTCCACATATGCTACCTGGTGGATCCGTCAGACCATCGAGAGGGCGATCATGAACCAGACTCGGACGATTCGTTTGCCCATTCATGTGATTAAGGAAATTAGTATCTATCTGCGGGCGGCGCGAAAACTTGCTCAAGAACTAGAGCATGAACCGACTGCGGAAGAAGTCGCCCGTCTGCTGGATAAACCGATTAGTGATGTCAAGAAACTCCTGAATCTCAGTGAACGGGTCACTTCGGTCGATTTGCCTGTAGGACAGGACGGCGATCGGCCCTTACTCGACATGATTCCTGATAACGTCAACCCCGATCCCTCCACCAAACTACAGGATCAGGATATCAGTACCAATATAGACGCCTGGCTTGACGAGCTAGAGCTCAAGCAAAGGGAGGTCGTGGTGCGGCGCTTCGGGCTTCATGGTCATGAGCGGGCGACGCTGGAAGAGGTGGGTAATGAACTTGGCGTCACCCGGGAGCGGGTTCGCCAGATACAGATGAATGCCTTACGGCGGCTGCGCAAGATCCTGGAAGGTAGAGGGCTCTCTGGGGAAAGCCTGTTTAAGGAATAGAGATACCCATCCGTCATGGGTATACCCGTCAGCGGATCAGCAGCGCGCAAGCGACATTGCGTCCTTCGGCCATTAGGATATTATAGGTTCTGCACGCTGCTGGGGTATCCATGGGTTCAAATCCAATGTCTCGTTGCAGGAAGAATTTTTGTATATGAGCCGCAGGAAATTGAAATCGAGGGCCCGTACCCAAGATCACGAGCTCTGGCGCCGCGGGTGAGGCGACAATGATTTCCAGATGT
>JBDLIZ010000563.1:0-4280 GCA_039714615.1 Pseudomonadota bacterium
AGACGCACGGTGGCCACTGCCGGCGCACCCGCCACGGGACACACCAAGGGACTATGCATCCCTTGCTCCCGATGCCATAACGCCATGAATTCTATGAGGATGGTGGGCCCGGAAGGACTCGAACCTTCGACCAAGGGATTTTGCGTCATAAATGAAATCACCACCAATACCACCCAACATCCCTTAACGTGAAGTTAATCAGTAGCTTGATTATGTTAGATTGAACAGGAATTGACTCGGGCAACGCATGGCAGATCAGTTGCAATCAGGGTCATTACCGTCGATGAATCCGTCGCCATCATTGTCGATCCCGTCACTGCACTTTCTTTTGCCTTTTTCTGGCTCAGTTGTTGTGTCACCACTATCACCGCTATCACCACCTGCGGTACCGGAAGCACTACCCCTGTTTTTTACGCGTATTGACGTGCTTGCGATGTTGGTGGCGGAATCACCATCGGTTACTATGAGCGTAACAATGTAGTTGCCCTGACTCGCATATGTGTGTTGTGTAAACTGACCATCAGCACTGCTGCCATCTCCGAAATCCCAGCCATAATTGATTATCCCGGAATCATCGGTAGAACCGCCACCATCAAAACTGCATGACTTGCCATTGCATGAATAGCTGAAAGCAGCCACGGGTGGCAGATTGGGCGTCCCGCCAGTGCTGACAGTTATGCTTTGAGTGGCTATATCGGTCTCTCCATTGTCATCGGTGACCGTAAGGGACACGGTGTACGATCCTGCCACGTATGTGTGGGCGGGATGCTGTACTGACGAACTGTTGCCGTCCCCGAAGTCCCAGTACCAGGACATGATGCTGCCATCCGGATCATTGCTCTGGTCAGTGAAACTTACATCTAGATCACTCGTAATATAAGTAAATGTAGCGATTGGCAACTGGTTGTCTGAAGTCGAGCAGCCAAGGTCGGGTACAATCATGTTGACGCGGCCATAGCCGGTGAAGACGTCATAGCCGGTACTGCCGATGTCAGCGGCATAGCTACGCAGGATATCCCGAGTCTGTTCCGGTGTTGCGCACGGGTTCTTTGACAGAATCAATCCCAGATATCCGGATACGAGTGGTGCTGCGAATGATGTGCCATCACCACCGACGTAGGCGTCATCACCGGGATGCCAGGGTTCCCAATCGAACTCAGGAAACAGTAACCAGTCATTCATTACCCAAGCATCATAGGCACTGAGTACGCCAGAGTTCCAGATGGCTTCGCCCGGTGCAACGACATCCAGGGTTTCCTGGCCGCCCGGACTTGCGTAGCTGGAAAATTCAGAACGTGCGTCAAGCCAGTTGGATGAGCCCACTGCAATGGTCTCCGGCATACTGGCAGGAAAATGCAAACCGGCCACTCCGCTGTTGCCTGCGGCAGCAACGATGATTACTCCCTTGCTGACCGCATATTGAATCGCCTCTTCAAGTACAGCGAGTTCTGCCGTGGTAGCAGAACCGGGCGCAATGCCCCAACTCGCATTGATGATGTGTGCGCCGTTGTCGGCAGCATAGCGAATTGCCTCGGCTGCATCCGAACCAAAGGCCTCGCCCTCGGCATTAATAATGCGTAATGGCATCAGCGTACAGTGCCAGCAGGTCCCGGCAAATCCCTCGTGCAGACCGCTATCGGGATTGATGTTATCGGTCATCGCACCCACTACGCCGGCCACAGTAGTCCCGTGAGACACCCCGATATCCATAGTAAAGAAGCCGTACAGGTAATAGTACTCAAGATTATTATCGATAGCGTCACCAACCGCGGGGTCACCGTCAAATCGATACCCGAAAGGCAGTGCCGTGAAGTCGTACACCCATTGTCCACCGGGTGGAATATCTGGATTATTATCCTCAGAAGCCGGGTCATCATTGGGACTACCGACGTTAGCCCCGGAATAATCCCAGCCATGAACATCATCTATAAAGCCATTGTTGTCGTCGTCTATACCGTTATCAGCAATCTCACCTGGACTGGTCCAGATATTCGCCCACAGGTCATCGTGATCGAAATCGACACCACTATCCACGATGGCGATAACCACATCGGAAGAACCAGTGCTTGTTGTCCAGGCTGTTCCTGCCATGACCTTGAACAGTCCCCACTGATCCACCAGGTCCTCTGCCTGACAGTTAGGGTCCTCGATAATGTCACAGTCCACCTCCGGATCAGGGTCATCTATGTAGTACGGGTCATTCGGAGGAATCTGGTCATTGATGGCAACTATAGGATCGGCGGCTGCACGAAGAACCCCAGGCAGTCCTCTGGCTGCAGTTGCTGCCTTAGGTGCACTCAAACCGGGTGCCTCAATGCTCATGGTGTACCAATTTGTACCGTAGAGTCGTTTCAGCTTGCGCAGTCCCAAACCACGTGCACTTTCAAGGAATGCCGATTCTTCAGTAATTGGTGCAATCTGCACAAGGATATGGCCACCGGCAATCCGAGATTTCTGTAAATTCTTAGCAGGGGTTGTTGTGTGTTGCAATGCAACTGGCTGGGGAGTCGTGGCACCGGGAACTACCACAGTAGTTGCGGCATGGGATCCAAACACAGTGAGGAATGCAACGAGCGCTAGAATATATTGCATAACCAGCACCCTGGTTGTGTTGTCAGGTAATTGCTTCATCTGAAGCACCTCATGTCGGTTAATCCGCTGGATCATGTAAGAATCGTTATAGAAATCGTTAATCTTCAGGTAACTTAAGAAATCCCTGAATCAGGCCCCATATAACGCAGCATTAAAGATATATAGTTCATCCAAGCACCTAAATAACAAGTCTCGTCCGTCACTGTATGACGAGTGATATACGATTGATTCAAAAGTAGGTCGTTTCGGTGCACTTAAACAAGTGTACTCAGGTACAAGTTTATTGAGATTGTGACGTGGGTCACAAAAATGCCCTGCCAAGCTGAATAATCACATTCACGGGAAGTTTTACTCAAACCGGATGCAGTCGGAGTGGTCAGGGAGCGCAAAGCATGGGAGCTTTTTAATGAGTGTAGTTATCAGGGCATGCCAGAACCGTGTGCCCTTCCGCCATGGCGTGCAGGCCTCTTTTTACCGCGGATCAAGATTCCGTGTCCACGACGTGTAAAACCCAAAATCAGCCACACTTTCAGGCGGCCCGATCGGTCACCTGAGTCGTACCGCCCCGAGTCGGTCGCCCCGGAATTCACGCTCCATGCGCACCGCTATGTGATACACCAAGGGATTCCGATCCCTTGGTCCCTATGCCATAACGCCATGATTTCTATTGGAAGTGGTGGCCCGCCAGCCGTTTGCAGAAAGTGCTAAGCTTTTTTAACGGTAGGAAGAGGGTAATCGGTGCTGGCTATGGAGTTGCATCACTGTCACAAACTACCTCGATCCATGTGTCTATCAACGATGGCATAAACAAACATGAAAATACGAGCTTTATTGAAATTGGTGCTTCCGGCTATTTTCTGTCTGGTGCATGCCGCGCCACTGGGCGCTGATCATGATGGTGATGTCAATATAGATGGGGCAGTCGATGTGGTTGATGTACTCTGGGTGCAGCAGGCCTTGCATGAAACGCGCAGCCTGTCTCCTGAGCAGGAAACACATGGCGATGTGGCGCCGCTGGTTTCAGGTATCCCGCAGCCGGATGGGACGTTTAACCTTGGCGATGCACTGGTCATTCTCCGTATGGTACTTGGTGGCCTGAATTTCTCTGTTCCGGGTAACCAGTTTAATGTCGGTGATTCTATCGGCGAAGGAGAGGCGGCAGACGGCACCATCGGTGAAGCACATCATGAGACGGTCTGGTCGACCGGCTATAACGACGGTGACAGTGTAAACAGCTTTAACGAGCGCTTCGAGGGCAATGCCGCTGCCAATTACTATGAAAACAACGCAAGTCGTGACCCGCTGTTCAACCATGCCGTCAGTGGTTCGGAGATGGTTGATTTTTCCACACAGGCCCAGGACGTTGTTGCCGCATCTGCACAGGCACCCTCCGGAACTGCGGAAATGATCACGATATTTCTGGGTAATAATGACGTATGTGCTCCAAGTATGGGAGCAATGACAGACCCCGGGCTGTTTGAGGACTACTATCGCTCTGGGCTGGACGTGCTTGCGTCCAGCGAGGCCACCCGCAATGCGCAGATTCACGTCTCAGGTCTCCCGGCCATTTACTGGCTGTGGAACGCTAAACAAGATGAGTTCTGGTGCAGGGTGTTTGTGTGGCCGTTCGTGCCCTGTGAGAGCCTGCTGGATAATCCGGCAGATGATTGCGAAAGCAGCATTTCACG
>JBDLIZ010000564.1:0-4279 GCA_039714615.1 Pseudomonadota bacterium
TTCCTCTATTCAGATATCCCACTTTCTGGCTGACTTCGTCATGTCGAAGTCAGCCAGTTGCTGTGTAATTTCTTCGCGCCGGGCATCCAGGATATGACTCGCCATGGGCAGGAAGATGTCCTCCTCTTTTTCATGATGTTTTATCATCTGTTTTTCAAGGTGGACCAGGCACTCGAGAACGTAGTCCGAATCCCTGGTTTTGATGATTCGCACCATGTCCCGGACAAGACGAACAATCTGATCATGCTCTTCCCGTAATGCTTTGGTCGGGCCCTGAGGTGCCTCGACTGCAGCTTCATAGGCAACATAAAGCACCTCTTCTTCCAGGGCCATGTGCCGTTTCAGGTGCAGAACCAGTTCCCTGAATACAAGGTCTGCACCGCCCCAGTCCTCTATTTCCACTGCATCCTGACATCGGGACAGAAGATCTTCATACAGTGAATGTTCGTGTACCAGCCAGTTGTCTGAACTGCTCATTGAGTTTACCCCCCTGGATCCCGAGTATTACCGATGAGAGCCCGCCGGGCCAGAGTAATCGAAAGGAGTTTCCGGGATGAGCATAAAAAATCTCTGCAACAATAAATTCAACGGCCTTTTCCTCCACAGGTCAGCGCTCTGGAATGCGTACACCTGCCCCTTCCCACCAATATGCTTATGACCACCCTTCCCTCGTTCGTTATCAAACGGGATAACCGCCATAACAATGAAAGACTGGCCAAGTGAATTTAACAGCAGTGCCACGACCAGGAAAGTGGATCCAGGTGCAATAATGCCAGCAGCAAGGGAACCACCGAAAGTCTTCCCCGCTTCTCGCGCCTCGTCCGCAAATTCAACTCTCAGTTCCGGGTGGCTGGCCCAGCGCCCTGAGAAATGTTGCTCGACCTGTTGCTACACGTCGGTTGAGATGATGCCATCTGTGTGTTGTGTTCAGAAAGTAAATCCTCTATTCGGAAGGAGGTGACGGAAAAACAGCGTAAGGTGGATCAGGCTGTTTGTCCGGAGGCACATATGCCGGTGCAGCGATACCGCCAGAACCGAGGTGGCGAATAAACTTACTAAGAGGGTTATTGATTACCCGACATCTTTCAGCAAAAATACTGGGTTTTTTTGAAATTGGTATTCTTTATGTCGGCTAATCAACGCACTTTTTAGTAACAGAATGGTTTCAGTCAGCATACCTACGGCAAAGACGCCGGTTCTGTGAAAACCCAATCTCGATTCTTGACGGGGGTATGGCAAGCAATACAAACCTTCATCCCATTATCAAAAGGCTTCTGCTCCAAGCCCACCCAACGTGCCCAGCCCCAGCCGTAGCTATCCGTATATTTCTTCGAATCTTTGAACATAAACTCGGCGTGTACAAATTCACCCGGCGCAATAGCAGCCTCCCAGTTTTCCAGCCGGGCATCTTTCCACACCACCTTGCCAAGGATTGCACCATCTGGCCATGGATTGGTATTGCCAGAGCGTGCTGCTTTCACCGCCACTTCGTTACCCAGTATTACCCTCAGAGTGTTGTTGTCGGTACGATGCGATACTGCGATGCTGGCCCAGTTCTGCCATCCCTCCGGATAGAGTACCCCGTGAGAGGGTGCTGGTGTCATATCCGCCGCATAACCATCAGATATTACTGCGAAGAATAAAACGGCTAACAGTTTGATAGGCGCTTTCATGCTTCCCGACCTCCACTGATAATAATGATATTGGAATCATACACGGAATATTACATACCTATAACCGGGGCTTACCCAACCTGCCAGATCCATTGAGCAACATTGACCCGATTCTGGAAAAGCCTCAAATCTGCATTTGGCCGCACCCGAACCTACAGGCTGATTCTATTACGGAAATTTGTATAGATTATGGCTTTGTATGTTAAGGGCGGTTATTGAAACACTTCATACATGGCTGCGTAGTCAAACCGAGAACAGGCTGCCCGAGAGAGAATCATTTAGTGCTGGCAATGATGAACCTCGACAATTGTGTGAACGATGCCAAGATCCCTGGGGATGAGGCTTTTGTAGTACTCCGGTGACTTGGGCGTGCCACTCACTACAGCTATCGTGGCTGAATAGATACCAGGCCCAATAGACCAGATATGCAGATCGGCAATTCGGTTGTCATCAATGCCCTCGATGGCGGCACGGGTTTGTTCCAGCATGGCACCAGGGGCCTGATGATCCAGCAGTATGCCACTGGTATCTCGAATCAAGCCCAAGGACCACCGTGCCACCAGAATGGCACCGACGATGCCCATTGCCGGATCCATCCAGTTCAGTCCCATGAATTTTCCTGCAAGCAAGGCGAAAATTGCCAGCAACGATGTAAGTGCGTCTGCCAGGACGTGGAGATAGGCTGCTCGGAGATTGTGATCCGCATGGCTATGCTGGTGTGGATCTGTATGTTGGTGGTCATGATCATGGTCGTGATCATGATGATGACCGCCTAACATGACCATGCTGGCACCATTAACAAGCAAGCCTAGCACTGCAACTACAATTGCTTGATTGAAGGCAATCTCAACTGGATTAAATAAGCGATTAACACTTTCCCACGCCATCAGGAGTGCAAAGAGCGCCAGCAATACAGCGCTCGTATAGCCGGCGAAGGCATTGACCTTGCCCGTCCCGAAACAGAAGCGCGAGTCTGCGGCGCAGCGACGCGTGTAGACATAGGCAATGGTTGTGATGCCGAGGGCGGCCGTATGCGAGCCCATATGCAAACCATCAGCAAGCAGAGCCATGGAGCCATAGGCGAGACCCGTAGCGATCTCGACGACCATCATCGTCGCGGTGATGAATATTACCCAGAGGGTACGGCGCTCACCGGGTCTGACCTTGTCCTGTCCGAAAATATGTTCGTGTTGCCATTGATGTGTGGTTTTTGTGTGCATCTCATTTCATATTTGGCCTGCAAGCCAAATCAAGCAGGTTAATAACCAAAACAATTCTAGCCATTCTAAGGTATTTTTGTGCAAAACACCGAATAGCCAGTTCTGAACGTTAAAGTAAGAAGCGAAAACAGGACGTTCATGTCCAGCTATTTGACGGCTACTTCTCATTGGATCTCGCCACTACATTCCGCTTATCAACCTTGTTCGCCCACCAGCGGATCACGGCCATGCGATTCTTGATGGTACCGGTTGACAGGTCCTGCTCTCACCAGAGTTTGAGTAGCACCTCGATGTGCTTAGGTTTCAGGGACCGAGGGGCATTTTACGATAGCCCAACTCGTGGAACTGGTTCGCCATAACTCGGCGTGGCGAAGTGCACGCAAGCGGGCCAGTCTGTCGCTGGTACGTGTCCATGACCTCAAGCACACGTCTGGCCGTCGATTACGGGCGGCCGGTGTGAGCTACGAGGACCGGCAGGACTTACCGGGACACAAGCAGGGAAGGATCACCACTGCCACATGATTTGTAGTCGTCATGCACAGCTGTTATGCAGCAATATTGATAGACACATGCAATCCCAACCAATGCGCGAGATCTACCAGGGTATCCAGGCGGAACTCATTGATCTTGCCTTTCAATAGTGCGCTGATTCGTGGCTGTGAAATGTGCAGCCGCTCGGCGGCATCTTGCTGTTTCAGTCCACATTCTTTAATGGTTTCCGAAATCGTAATCATTAATGCGGAACGCAACTTCAGATTTTCCTGACGGACAAGGTCATCTTCAAGCACATCCCATACACTTTCAAACTGTATAATCTCGCTACGGCAGTGTATCTTCATTCAATTGTTGCGACTGATTGGGATTTCTCACCTCGTTATGGCAATTTACAGCTTTAACTCAGTGTCCGGATTTAGTGGACCACTACATCGAGGATCTCAAAGACCGCAAGGTGGCACGTAAACTGGGAAATCAAATCAACGGCATCGATCCGGGTGCGGGCCTGATGCAGGCCTCGGAGAAAGCAATCCAGGACTACGGACTGGATCGTGACCGCTTGAGCTCCTCTTCGGGCGCCGGCATGACCGCCGCCTTATCGCGGGCGATCAAAAGAGAAAAATGGATAGTGGTGACCGGCTGGAGTCCTCACTGGATGTTCTCACGCTGGAAAATGCGCTATCTTGATGATTCCGGGAAAAGTCTCGGCGGCCGTGAACGCATTCACGCGCTGGTGCGCAGTGGTTTCTACCAGGATTTCCCGGTCGAGGTCAGTGAATTTCTGACCCGTATGTATCTGTCCCTTGATGGACTGGAACAATTCATGGACCGGGCCAACGACACCTCCTACGAGCAGGCAGTGAACGAGTACATCGCCAACCATCCTCAACG
>JBDLIZ010000565.1:0-4278 GCA_039714615.1 Pseudomonadota bacterium
AAAAGATTGTTCACGAAACCGCAGACTTGTGGTTTCATCGCATTGTTCATGTTGGCGCATCATGGTTTGGGTCCTGATGCGGTGTCAGGTATTGAGGAACAGGCCTCCAGGGCGGAATGAGGTCTTGTCATTGAGTGTAAACGGAGAATCGCTATGGGTTTTGGTGGTATAAGTCCATTGTCATTATTGCTTATTCTGGCAATTATAATCTTGTTATTTGGCACTAAGAAGTTACGCAATATTGGTGGTGATCTGGGTGGCGCCATAAAAAGCTTTAAAAATTCTATGTCCAGTGGGGGATCCGCAAAGGGGGCCAAACCTGGGGAAGAAAAAAAACTAGACGATGCCGGTGGTCGCATAATAGACGCTAAGGTCGAAACCAAGGAAAACAATAAGGTTTGAATTTTGAGTATGAACCTACACTGAGTGTGTTACCAACTGACTCGGATGGGTATCTTTAATGTTTGATTTCGGTTTTTGGGAACTCATTCTTGTTATGGTAGTGGCCTTGTTGGTCGTGGGGCCAGAGCGCTTGCCTGGACTTGCCAGACAGGCGGGTTTATGGGCTGGCAAGGCCAAGCGATTTGTCAATAGCGTACGATCTGATATCGAACGAGAGATACGGGCCGACGATCTAAAAAAGATGCTCAATCAACAACAAAACGAGATCCAAGAGCTCAAGGGCATGATTGCGGAAACCCATTCGCAAGTGAAGACCGAGATCACTCAGACAGAAGACTTGGTAATGGAGACGGTCGAGCCTCAGCTTCAATCGAAATCCACATCAATCCCCCCTAACCATCAACAAAGGCAAGGGTCACCCTCTGTAAAGACCGATAATGACGCAGAACAATCAAAGGGAAGCGAAAACAGATAAGGAGCAGTCCTTTATCTCCCACTTGATTGAGCTGCGTGACCGGTTGTTGCGCAGTGTGGTGGGGGTAATGATCATATTCGTCATTTTATTCCCGTTTGCCAATCCGCTGTATACTCTGTTGTCAGGCCCCCTGACCAAACACCTGCCGGAAGGCAGTTCTATGATTGCCATAGAGGTGGCATCCCCTTTACTGATCCCTCTTAAAATGGTGTTGTTGCTGTCGGTGGTGATTGCCGTACCGTGGTTACTTTATCAGGCATGGGCGTTTATCGCCCCGGGGCTCTACCAACACGAACGCCGTTTGGCGGCCCCCATTCTGATCTCTAGCACATTGCTTTTTTATCTAGGTATGGCGTTCGCCTATTTTGCGGTCTTTCCATTGGTCTTTGGATTCTTTACCAGTACCGCGCCAGAAGGGGTCGCGGTGATGACCGATATTGGTAAGTATCTCGATTTCATTATCCTGATATTTCTGGCCTTTGGGTTGGCCTTTGAGGTACCCATCGTGACGGTAGTATTGGTGAAGATGGAAGTCACATCACCACAGACACTGGCCCAGAAAAGGCCTTATGTTATCGTAGGTGCATTTGTCATTGGTATGTTTCTTACCCCTCCTGATATCATTTCCCAAGTGATGCTTGCCGTGCCTGTATGGTTGCTGTTTGAGTTGGGATTGTTTTTTTCGAGATTCATGCTAAGTTCCCAGGATGAAGATAAGTACAGCAAAAATGGCGATGTTGATAGATATAGACCTTTGACGGAGGAGGAGATGGAGGCCGAATTGGATTCAATAGAGCGGAATGAAGACAAGGAGAAATAAACCGACAAGAAAGGAATGTTCGATTAATAGGTTCAAGCAAATCGCGGTGGGGAATTACTATTTCCGCAATTCCTTATGATTTTCCATAAATCGCCGCTGCCCGTTTTTCCACTTCACTGATTTCGGCCCGTTTCATGGGTTTACCATCTATTGCGCTATGAGGTGCAGCGCGCAGTGCCTTATCGGGGAAAACCACGGTCTCAATCTCTATATCGACTACCCTGTGACGAAGCATTGGGTAACATCTTGATTCAGTACCTAATCGCACACGTTGTTCCGCGCTCTGATAGGGGATGCTGGCGTTGAGAAAAAAAATTAGCACATCTTCTAATGCATCAGCGAATACATGTATGTTAACACTAGAATCTTTCCCTGCGGTTCCATTTAATAGCGAACCTACCAGGCGTGGTTTAAAGGGTTGAAGAAATCTCATCGATTCCAATGCCGCCTTCCATAAGGCAAATTGGTGGGAGTAATCCTCCTGTGTATAAAACAGCTTTTGATGGTTGCGTATTGCTGTTTCAATCTCAACATTACGAGGCAAGGGGGCACGATCGTTGACCCGCAAACGTTCGATCGCTTTTCGTTTGGCAAGCTGGTAATCGTTGACGCCTTCCTCCAGGATGATCTTTGCCGCTTCTTGTGCTATCTGAGTTCTGATGTGCTGGTTTGTATGATGGGCCATGTAGCGTCAAATAGCGCTGCGAATTTCAAGGTTATCTGCCATGGCTGACATAGTACGGGAGATTACCATCGCAGCAGATTGGGTTAAGTATTAAACCAAGATCACTGTCAGGATCTAGGTTAAAATAGCTGCTCGGGGATGTCCACTGAGGGAGCAGACGAAGTATCCGTTGTTTGGGAAACCTCGAAATATGACCGTGCGGGGGCGAATTCGGCGCGGAAGGTCTCAAAGATTCCTTGTGGATTGTCGGTGCCGGCCAGCATGCCGGTTTGCGGGTCGATACGCATAGTTAGCATTCCTTCCGGTTGTTTCAAGCTGCGTTCTTGCCTACCTTTTAGTGCAATCCTCATATAGTCGATCCAGACAGGTAATGCAGCTTTACCACCCGTTTCGCGGTTTCCGAGAGGTTTGTGTTGGTCGAAACCCACCCACACCGTAGTGGCAACATCTGCATTAAAACCGCTGAACCATGCATCACGTTGATCATTTGTTGTGCCGGTTTTTCCAGCCAGATCGGAGCGGCCCAACTTCTGTGCCTTTCTCGCTGTACCTGTCCGAATCACATCTTTCATCATGCTGACTATTTGGTAGGCGATGGGTGCCGATATTACACGAGGCGCATACTTCGGAGAGGAGACACTGTGCTCTGCTAGATTAATGTTGGTGTTTTTAATTGCTTTCGTATCTGAGTCGGCGGTTTGGCATGGTTCCTCACAGGCGATATCTGGAGAGGCTTCAAACAACACTTGTCCCTCTGTGGTTTTGATTGATGAAATCAGATGAGGGGTTACCCTGAAGCCGCCGTTGGCGAAAATGGTGTAGCCACTGATTAGCTGCAAGGGAGTTATCGCGCCGCTACCCAAGGCTAAGGAAAGATTGTTAGGCAGTTTTTCACGATCGAAACCAAATCTGGAGATATAATCTATGGCATATCGTGTGCCTATGCCATGTAGAAGGCGGATAGAGACTAGGTTTCGTGATTTGGATAGCGCTGTCCTAAGGCGGGTAGGGCCGTAGAATTTACCGCTGTAGTTTTCAGGTCTCCATGTATCTTCGAGAGCCGCGTCACTGAATACTACAGGGGCATCATTAATGATCGTGGCTGGAGTGTATCCCTTTTCCAGGGCGGCAGAATAAACAAAAGGTTTGAAGTTGGAGCCAGGTTGGCGCCTTGCTTGGGTGGCCCGGTTGAATTTGCTTTGATAAAAGTCGAAACCTCCTACTAATGCCAGGATGGCGCCATCTTGGGGGGACAGCGATATCAATGCCCCGCTGACTTGGGGGATTTGCCCAAGGCGCCATATGTCCTGGGAGGTTTGGAAGACACGGATCAGATCGCCGGGACGGAGTATTTGTTCAGCTGTCTTGGGCTTAGGGCCGATCTGGTTATCATTTATATATGCTCTGGCCCAGGCCATCCCTTCCCACTCCAAGGTCGCTTTTTGACCATCGTCTAGATAGACTTCGGCCTGTTGGTCCATCACCTTTCCTACCAGGCCGATCCTTAAGCCCTCGATCGTACGGTATGGTGCAAAGAGCTTATCTAGGGAAGGAATTTCCCCATCAGGTGATAAATCGAAATGTTTTAAAGGGCCCCTATAACCATGTCTTTTATCATAAGCCATTAACCCATTTCTCAGCGCCTCGTTGGCCGCTCGCTGCAGCGAATTGCTGATGGTGGTGTGGACCCGCAGGCCCTTGATGTAGGCTGCATCCCCGAATCTCGATACCATGGCCGCCCTTACCATCTCCCCTACATAGGGAGCCTGAAGTTCGACAACAGGGCTGTGTGGCTGTGCTGAAACAGGGGTTGAGATGGCTGCGTCGTAGATCTGTTTTCCAATGAATCCCAATGTGTGCATACGGCTCAACACATAATTACGCCGTATTTTGGCC
>JBDLIZ010000566.1:0-4267 GCA_039714615.1 Pseudomonadota bacterium
TGTCCATTGCGGCCAAGATGCCGGCGTAGCTCAGCTGGTAGAGCGCTTCACTTGTAATGAAGATGTCGGGGGTTCGACTCCTCTCGCCGGCTCCAGCTAAATCAAGGGTTTCCTGGTTTCAGGGAACCCTTTTTTCATGGTTATGGCGCACTAGTGGCGCACTTAACGACAACAAATGACAATAAAGGCGCACTGTTTTCCGTGATTGCTGCCTGACTTATCGACTCGCTTTCCAGTGGTCAAGTCACACCAGGGGAGGCTGCTACGATGATGCAGTCAATTGTCAGTCAGGCAAGGATTATCGAGGTGGATGATCTGGAAAAACGGGTAACAGTATTGGAGTCCAAGAATGGCAATTAAAAACAGGGTGGATCGGCTTGAGAAAGCGCGTCAGCAAGGGCAGCCACTCGATCTATTTGAAATTCTTGGCGTGCCTGAGGAAGTGCGTGAGCCGATAAGACGCTATTGGCAAAACGAGACCGAGGAAGACTATCACTCGCTGCTCGCGAAATTTCCTGAACACAGGGATGCTATTAGTGGGTTCATTCTGGATACGGGATGCTTATGAGCTTCTATTTTGCTTTAAGCATCAGGTAGAAATTGCCGGTACAGATGCGAGAAGTGATCCCTGCTAAAAACTGCGCCACACCACGATTCTGCCGGAATACGCCTATCAGATTGATTCTATATAAGATTTCACTAAAAGGCGGGAAACGACCCAACCCAGTCGTACCCGCCCACGGATCGAACAGCCGTTGTGTGGCATAAACAGGACGTTCTGCCCTGATGGACCAGGGTGCAGCGCGGCCGACAATGTGTAAGGTAGGCCGACAACCTCCCTGGTGGCCGTGGCAAGCTAAAATAGCTTGAATATCAATCAGTAAGATAAGGCCACCTTCCCTGGAACTGTCGGTTTGGCTTACAGATGACTTACAGATAGCTATCTGAGTGATGCGGATAAATTAAATAATAGCTTACATAACAGAAGGTTACCCCCCCGTCTAATATAGTGGAGTGCTTCTTGCGTATTGAATTGAGTGTGTACCTGAAGACAATGCGGCTGGCACAGATCGGCGTCTTTTGGATAGAACCAACAACCATTTGAATGGAGGGAGCAAATCGAATGAAACGATTCCATCTGATTGGCGCATTAGGCGCCATGCTGACTATCTTTGTCTCGCTACCGGCCAGTGCGGCCCTGGTATCTGCGCTGAGCGGGCAAGCGGTCTATGACACTGACCGCGATATCAGTTGGATCGCGGACGCGAATCTGGCGGCCAGCAACACCTTTGGTCTATCGACCGGGGTGAGTCTGGGCGCCTACCCGGGTGATACAAGTGGCGTGAATGGGATCATTAATTCCAATGGCACCATGAACTGGCCAGGTGCGCTGTTCTGGATCGATGCCATGAACACCGCCAACTATTTGGGTTTCAACGACTGGCGGCTGCCGAGTACTCTGGTACCGGATAGCGGTTGTACCAACTCAGATGGGTCACCAAGAACGGATTCACGAGGTTGGGATTGCACGGGCAGCGAGATGGGTCACCTGTTTTATGATGAATTCGGTGCCACTCGGTTGACCTCTGTGCTGAGCACTGGTGATTCTGTGGAACTGGCCAAGTTCACGAACGTCCGGTCCGGCAACTACTGGTCCGGTACGGAGTTCGCGCCTAATCGCGCCAGCGCGTGGGCCTTCGGCTTCGGCAACGGCGTCCAGGGCACGAGCAGCAAGGGCGACTTCTTCTTCGCGTGGGCTGTTCGCTCCGGCGATGTCAGCGCCGTTCCGGTACCCGCTGCAGTGTGGCTATTCGGCAGTGGCCTGATTGGCTTGCTGGGGTTTGCAAGACGCAAGCGCTGACCTTTGGTCATTCGGCGATTGGAGTGATTGGGCCCTTTTGAGGGGGTTTGGGGGAGCCTTCCCCCAAGTGTCCGCCCGCAGGGCGGGTAAGCGATTTTTTTAAAGTATGGCACGCTACGAACACTTGCCGATCTACAAGCAGGCCATGGATGTGGCGGTACACTTTGAAAAAGTCGTCGCCGGCTTCTCGCGCTACCACAAATATACGCTCGGCACCGAGCTGCGCAACCAGAGCCGTGCCGTGGTAGCGCAGATCATGAAGGCCAATGCCGCACGCAATAAGCGCCCAGACCTGCTCAGACTGCGCGAGGCGTTGGATGAACTCCTGATCAGCGTGCGCATTGCCAAGGAGGCGAAAGCCTTCAAGAGTTTCAAGTCGTTTCAATACGCCATCGAACAGGTGGTCTCGGTTTGCAGACAGAACGAGGGGTGGTTAAGGTCGTTAAAGAAGGTGCCGTAACGAGAGGGCCGGAATCAGTGTGGCAGGAACGACTGTTTCACTACACTGAGTGTGCCAACGAGTATCATCGTGCGCCTGTCCCGCCATGGCGATAGTGTGTTTACCAATCAACCATGGCATGACAATTCAGGTCGGGCTACCCGTGTAGCGGGATGCCCGTCCGGTGGGGCAGCGAGTTTGCTGCCAGAAAGTGGGCAGGTTAACGTCCAGTCCAACAACTACTGGTCCGGGTCGGAGTTTGATTCCAGTAACGCGTGGAACTTCAACTTCAACAACGGCAACCAGAACACGAACAACAAGAACAACAACAACTTCGCGTGGGCTGTTCGCTCCGGAGGATGATCGCTCTCGATCTTTCGCTTGAGAACATCTACCGGCAGTATCATCACTGCCGGCGGAACAAGCGCAACACCGTCAATGCCCTGCGCTTTGAAGCCGAGCAGGAGAAAAACCTGATCGCGCTGCGCGAGGCTTTAATTGACCGTTCCTATCAGCCCCGCCGTTCTGTCTGCTTCTTTACCACCCGCCCCAAGCTGCGTGAAATTCTCGCCGCGGACTTCCGCGACCGGGTGGTGCACCATCTGCTGGTGGATTATCTGGAGAAGATCTGGGAGCCGATCTTCATCCACGATTCCTACGCCTGCCGCAAGGGCAAGGGCGTGCATAAGGGGGTTACGCGCCTGCAGCAGTTCATCCGGCAGGTGACGGCAAACGGCACACAACCGGCCTGGTATCTGCAACTGGATATCCGTAACTACTTCATGAGCATCGACCGGGACATCCTGTTCGGGATGCTCGCCGCTAAGCTCTCCGACGAGACGGCGCTGTGGCTGACGCGGATGCTGGTGTACCACGACGTCACTGAAAACTGCCACTTTCGCGGCCGGGCGGATTTGCTGAAAAAGATCCCGCCGCACAAGACCTTGTTCGGGGCCGGTCCTGACAAGGGTCTGCCCATCGGTAATCTCAACAGCCAGTTCTTCGCCAATGTCTATCTGAACCGGCTGGATCAGTTCGTCAAGCATGATCTCAAGTGCTATCACTACCTGCGCTATTGTGATGACTTCGTGTTGTTGTCGCATGATCAGCAGCAACTGGTTGACTGGCGGGACCAGATCAAGGGTTTTTTGCGGGATGAACTCAGGCTGGTACTGAACGACCGGCAACGGCTGGCACCGGTGTCCAACGGCATCGATTTCCTCGGCTACATCGTGCGCCGTGATTACCGGCTGGTGCGGCGGCGGGTGGTGGGGCATCTCAAGGCAAAGCTGAAGGTGTTCGAGGCGCAGCTAGTGAGTATCGCGCAGGGCGTGTGCTGTTATCGTTTCGATGAAGTCGTACTGGATCGCCTGGCCGCGGTTCTGTCGTCCTACCTCGGACACTTCAAACTGGCCAGTACCTGGAATCTGTGGCGCTCGATCTGGCGCCAGTTTGAATTCCTGTCGCGATACTTTGCGTTTGATGCACAAAGGCGGATTCTGATTAGATTATATCCAGCACCGATGGCCTTCAGGTGTTAGTGTCGACCCAAACCCGCGGTTATCTGCCGCTGAGTTGAAGGGGATTAGATTTGTGATAGCAGCAGTTTTAAAAAGCCTAGAACACGCTGAAATCCTCATGGCGACAAAAGAACAAGATTGATGTGTAGGGGTCAAGGAGGAGTCCCGAGCGTGCGAGGGAAGCTCCTTGATGCCTTCAGATCAATCGTTACAATTTTTGCAATGAGGAATGATATTTTCATTGCCACAGTACAGCGGCAAATACCCGCGCTTTTGCTCCGGCGACAACACCATCTCTTACTAGCAAAATATCACCTTCCTTCACATTTTGTGATTCCGCATATTGTTCGTATATTTCTTCTGAAACCCCCTGCTTGGGGTCATGCTTAATTTCCCAGTTTGAGAAATCGCTAGTTCTTATAAACGGGATAGTTCCAGTACCATATG
>JBDLIZ010000567.1:0-4267 GCA_039714615.1 Pseudomonadota bacterium
GGCTTTGGATGCGTATGCCTGGATTCCTGCCCGGTTGATCTCCTCCGCAGGCCGGAACAACAAGGTTCCGCTGTGGGAAATGGCCGTCCGGCAGTGGAGGGTCGGTAGCGCGATAGCGCGTTTCCGGCCCGAAGCCGTGGTAAGTTTGATGGGCACCTACACGCAGACTGCGTCGTTGTTTTCAGCACCCAATCTCGTTTTTACCGACAGCGAGTTCCAGACCACTGCCCATGCAATCGCGCACCCTTTCGCCAGCCGAATCTATACACCGGCATGTTTCGCTAAGAATCTCGGCCCAAAGCAGGTCAGATACGCGGGGTATCATGAATTGGCTTTCCTGCACCCGAGATACTTTACCCCGAATCCCGAGGTATTCAGACACCTGGATGGCGCGAAGGAAGGCGAATATATCGTGTTGCGGTTATCGGCCTGGGATACCTTGCACGATATCGGCGAGCGCGGCATTGCCGGCCACCTGGACAAGGTGATAACTGAATTGACGGCGAGAACCCGCGTCTTCATCGTGCCGGAAAAGGGTGTCGATCTCGGGGCGCTGGAACGGTACCGGCTGCGCATACCGCCTCAGCTCTTTCATGACGCGCTCGCCTTCGCGCGCCTCGTCGTCAGCGAAGGCGCCTCTACCGTCAGTGAGGCCGGCTGTCTTGGGGTTCCGGCCATCTACGTCAATTCGACTTCGAGAAGCTACCTCGAAGACCAGGAGCACCGTTATGGGCTCGTCCACAATTTCCGCAGTTCGCAAGAAGCACTTGGGAATGTACTATCGCTGCTGGATAATCCTCCGAAGCCGGAGTGGCTTCGCGCACAACGCGAGCGCCTGGTGGCCGAGCACATTGACGTAACGGAGTTTCTGGTCAATGAGATTGACCGTCGACGAACTTACATCGGTTGAAAATTGGCGGGTCCTGAGAGTATGACGGATACACCGGCAGCGTCGCGACGCCACATCCGTGCTGTTCGCAGTCCGAGATCGCTCCGGTACGGCATCGGACTATTGTTGCTGCTTGTTGCTGTTGTGCTGGTGTACACGCAGCGGGCCAGCCTGACGGCGGTCATCGAACTGTCTTGGACTTACTTGACGCTCAGTCTGCTGATGGCATTTGCCGGAATCGGCGCGGTGGCATGGGGGCAGAAGACAGTACTTTGCTTAACCGGGGTTAAGGTGTCTCACCTGGAAAATCTCGCACTGACTTCGCTGAGCATGATGCTGAACAAGGTTTTGCCGTTTCAGGGAGGGACGTTAAGCCGTTACGGTTATCTCAGGCACCAGTACGACATGGAGTTCAGCCGCTTTCTCGCGGGCGTAGTCATCTGGCTCGCGGTTTCTGTTTTCTTTGCCGGGCTGATTGGCTTGGCAGCCGTGGGGTTCGGATGGATCTCCCAGGAGAGATTGTCCGGGATTTTCGGAGGCATCTTTCTTGCTCAGGTCTTGGCTGCGATAATCGTTGTCAAGAGCCAAAATTTGCTTGGCCTGGTCTTCAGCAGACTGTTCGGTTTGAAAAGCTGGATGGAAACCTGGCAGCGGTTCGACCTTCGGGATGCCGGTATTCAACTGGCTGGTCCGGCGTTGTTGAACTGCGTTTTTTACATCGTCCAGATACTCGTTGCTTTCCAGGCTTTATCACTGGAAATTCGAGTTCTGGACGCGGTACTTGCCGGTGTCCTGCTCTATACGCTTAGCCGTTGGGCGATCACGCCGGGGAACCTTGGTGTGAGAGAGATGTTTTTTGCGGCAACCTTTGGTGCGATGGGTTATGCCGTTGAACAGGCCATCTCGGTGGCATTCGTTGGTCTTGTTGCGCATCTCATTGCGGCCACGATCCTCGGGCTCTTGCTGCAGTCAACCGTAAGCCGAAAGCTCGTTGCCGATCAAGGCTGACCGGATTTGAAGCAAACAGCGCGGGTACTGCGCCGATTTCCCGTCATCCGGCGGGTCGCGAAAAACGCATGTTCGATGCGAGACATGGGAGAATACGGGCACCGAATTCGGTGCAGTTGGAAATATCGGCAGAACAACGAGCCAAAAGTGATCTCACTGTAATTCCACAAATGCCAAATTCCGCAGTCCGCTCTCAGTCGCGCGATGACGCGACCGTGCCCTTGGGCATTTCCATCGTGGTTCCGGTGTTCAACGAGGATGAATCACTCGAGATACTTTTCGGCGAGCTGAAAGCTGCGCTTGTGCGGATTGGCCGGTCGTACGAAATCATTCTGGTCGACGACGGCAGTACCGACGGGAGCCGTTCGGTTATCGAATCCCTTGTCGAGAGCAACCCACAGGTTCGGGCGGTTTTGCTGCGAATGAATCGCGGAAAGGCAGAGGCGCTTGCGGAGGGATTCCGGGCGGCCCAAGGGGAGATCGTCATCACCATGGACGCCGATCTTCAGGACGTGCCCGCCGAGATCCCGAGATTTCTGGACAAGCTCGACGAAGGATATGACGTGGTTTCCGGCTGGAAGCAGGACCGCCAGGATCCTCTGGACAAGACCTTGCCATCACGGATTTTCAATGCTGTCGTCAGCCGGGTGACGGGCGTGAAGCTGCATGATCATAATTGCGGCTTCAAGGCCTATCGGTGCGCCGCCGCCAAGAGCCTGGATCTTTATGGTGAGCTGCATCGCTTTATGGCCGTGCTGTGCGATGTCGGCGGGTTCAGGGTCACCGAAATCCCGGTCCGGCACAGAAAGCGGATGCACGGGAAAAGCAAGTACGGCTGGGGGCGGATGGTGAATGGTTTCCTGGACCTTCTGACCGTAGTCGCTGCGATAAAGTACGAGGCGCGTCCGCTGCACGTCTTTGGCAAGTTCGGGTTGGCATTTCTATTGCTGGGCGGTGTGGCCGGATTCTACCTTGCCGTGATCTGGGCGATGAACATGCTGGGGATCGGGGAAGGTGAACCGGTTGGTACCCGTCCGTTGTTAATGGCGTCGGTGCTATCGATCCTGTTCGGAGTTCAAATTATCAGCGTCGGCCTCCTGGCGGAGATTATTATTCGATCCTGCCCGAAAAATAGGCACTTACGTCGCGCTGCGGAAAGCTGTGACGGCCAGAAGTAGCATAGGTTGTGGCGGCGGGCGCATGTTTCACAAACAGCAAGCCCGAACATTGAACAGCTACTAGAAATACAGGCTAAGTTCGGGAGGTTCCGAAAGGATAGTTCCGGGAAAGTCGTCACCCCGGCGAAGGCCGTGGTCCAGGCTTTTGATTTTCCCGAATTCCGGTATTTCCGGAATGACGGACAGTAACTTGTTCAGGCTTTCTTTAAGATCTGCTTGTTTTGCGACTGTGGCTTTTTTTACCGAAATCTTAATTAGGGCAAATTAGATAGCCATGAAAAGAACCGCGTTTCCGCCCGCGGCTCTAATGGGGGTTGTAACTCAAGTCGATGTAATCCAAGATACCTGATTGGGCCCCAGTCTTCGTTCGTGAGCAATAACTGTGAATGAAACCAGCAGCAGAATGACCTGGTTCGCGCTTGGGCTTATTGCCTTGGTCGGCACAGCGCTCCGGATTTATGGGATCGAGACAAACTCGCTCTGGCTTGACGAGCTGGCGAGTTTGAAGCAAAGCTCCGAGCCCTCCTTGGCGCAGGTAATAGAGGGGATGCGTGGCAATGTACATCCTCCTGGCTGGGCAGTCCTTCTTCACTTCACCCAGAAAATTTTCGGTGATTCCATGACGGCACTGCGGCTGCCGTCCGTCGTGGCGGGCATCCTGAGCGTGCCGGCAATATTTTTTCTTGGCCGTTACTTATATTCGGAAAAAGAAGGATTGATTTCCGCAGCCATTATGGCGGTTTCCTGGGCACCGATCTCGTTTAGCCACGAAGCCCGGGCATATTCACTCCTGATACTGCTCTCCATAGTGAGCACTCACCTGTTACTTCTTGTATTGCAGGGAATTGAAGAATCGAAAGTCAGGTATCGCTATGTAATCGCTTATGTTCTGGTCTGCGCTATTGGATGCTATCAACATTATTCCTTTGTAGTCCTGACGGTGTGTCAAGGATTATGGGCGGCTTTTTTTGTTGTTCGTCAGAGGCAGGGTTTTGCCTTGCTGCTGGGTGCTTATCTGGTGTTGCTGCTCCTGTATGTTCCCTGGTTGCGGGAGATCGGGACCGACTTGGTGCGCGAATCATTCTGGGCAGATAAACGGGGGAGTCTGTTTTTTGTCCACGTATTTTCGTTTTTTTTCATGAAATCCGTCGGTTTTGCCGCACTCCCCTTTGCGTTGCTTCTGTCACTCGTC
>JBDLIZ010000568.1:0-4262 GCA_039714615.1 Pseudomonadota bacterium
TGCCACAAGCACAGCTCGTCGAGAGTTTCCTGCTGAACCAGATTCATTTTCAGACCCTGGTGGCGTCCAAGGTATCCCGCGTTGTCACAGCGGCAAGGGGAAAACCCGTCATCGATTTCGGACTGCGGCGCTATCACGGAATCGACGCCGGGCTGAAAGCCGCACGTGCGGCCTTCATTGCAGGCGCACAAGGCACCTCGAACGTGCTGGCCGGACAGCGATACGGCATACCGGTGAGCGGTACCATGGCACACAGCTATGTGCTCGCCCACCCTGATGAAGCCGAGGCGCTGGCGCATTTTGCCGCGGTATACCCCGATACGGTATTACTGGTTGATACCTATGACACGCTTGCGGGTGTCCGAAAGGTGGTTGCTCTTGCGAAGCGGCTTGGGTCCGAATTTCATGTACGCGCTATCCGGCTGGACTCCGGCGACCTTCTGGAACTGTCGCGGCAGTCACGCAGGATTCTCGATGATGCTGCATTGAAACAGGTCGGTATCTTTGCCAGTGGAGAACTTGACGAAAGCCGGATCGACAACTTGCTAAAAGAAGGCGCTCCCATCGATGCCTTTGGTGTGGGGACACGCATGGGAACATCAGCCGACGCACCCTTCATCGACAGCGCCTACAAGCTGGTAGCGTACGCGGGAGAGCATCGCATGAAACTTTCGCCAGGCAAGGCAACATTGCCCGGGCGCAAGCAAGTCTACCGGCACGAAAAAGACGGCTATGCCACGGGTGACGTGATGGCGCTGCAGGGTGAATCACAGGCCGGAAAACCGCTCATACAGCCGGTAATGCGGGACGGCCGGAGACTCACGGCCACCCCTGCAGATCTGGTATCGATTCGCGACCACTGTCAGCATGAAATAGCCGCTTTACCCAAACACATCCTGCAACTCCAGCAATCAGAACAGTCCTACCCGGTCAGCCTGAGCAGCGCGCTTGAGATGGCACGGCGCCGGCTTTCCGGTAAGCAACAACCAGGCGCCAGCTGACTCATATTGCCGCATGAATAGGAATTCACCCCCCACGAAGGTTCAATGTTTTCCGGGTGTGAGTTCAGCGCCTTTACGTTCCTGTTTGATATAGGCTTTTGGAGTATTTGCCGTGATAGTTGCCTTGTTCTGGTGCTGGAAGAAATGGTCACTATTTTATCAGAAACAATATTGGAAATTCTGAAGCAGGCCGTCAAAAGAGAAAGTGAATGATGGTAATTGAGAGTATTAAATGGGGTCTTATTGCTGCTGGAATCTGGTTCGGTGTCTATCAGGTTGCAACAGCTATCGGTGTTACACCCCTTTTATAGCAGCTTCAAACACGCTTTTAGTTAGATGTTCATATCTGCTCACTTGATTGGCGTTTGCTGCAACTCATTTCGTCTCTGTTCTTACACATACAACAAATAACTTTCATTGCATACCAGACTATTGCCAGTCCAGATAATATTAATACGGTCAATTGCACGGTGGAATCACCATTGGTAATTATCCCAGACAAGTAAAACACCGCTATAAAGCCTAAAGTTATGATGATCGTTTTCATGCTTTGTATGAAAGCACATCCTGGCATAAAATAAAGGTGAATATTAACAATCCCTGATCACGCACCGGCAATAATCGACTGGCAACAGAACCAGACCCATTCTGTTAATCAGGGACAGTCTGACAAAATAGACCATAATTAGCCCTCCCACTACGTATATCCCGTATCAAATAACAATATTTTTTATTGATCCACATCAAACGCCAGCGCAAAACACAAGTATTAGGCACCGACGTTAATCCCTAACTTCTATACTTAAGATAGAGAGTGATATATGCGCGGTGATCCATTAAGGCGAGAGGTGAGCCATGAGAACCAGGAGACCAATTAGAAGACATACGCATCACCTGGAAACAACTGCATTAATTATACTGATAATGCTGGTAATGGCTATTGTTGCGTCTTTTTGATGGGTGGTCAGCAAGGGTTAGGAGGCGTGCCATGAGCAGCAGGAACCCAATTAAGTTACCAGACTATCATTGGGAGACTTTTGTAATAGCCATTCTGTTAATGATTGTGCTGATGATTATTCTGTCTTTTTGATGGATGCTCAGACTGCAAGGCAGGTCAGAGGCCGGGTGTTTTGAAAATTGTACATAAATTGCAATGGTTAATTTTTATTAGCATTGCGATAGTGTGCTTGGCACTTTATATACCAGAGTTTAATTCCTGGCTTCAACGAATAATAAATTGGTTTTAGGCAGCCATATAGGCAACGATCAAACACAGCCCGGCAATAGCCATCAGCCTAGTACCTCAGAACAATAGTATGCCTCGACAGAACTGGACATGATTGTAACCGTACAACTTTCCGGGAGGCAATCATGATTGAATTATTATCTTCATCCCTGGCGCTGGTCGCCGCATCATTTGGGATTGTTGCAGTGGCGGCCGGATTTATCTGGTGCTGGATAAAGTTCTCACTATTTTATCAGAAGAATTACCAGAACTTCTGAAACAGGCTGCCAGTAAGCAGTCATCTCAATAATGAAGTTTGCCTTATCTCCTATAATTACTACAGGAGGTAAAAGCAATGAGCATTCACATCCCGTCTCATCAATGGCAGTTTGCCTTGTTGGTTCTATTGCTGATGATTATGGTGCTATATATTTTCGATGTCTTACGGGCTATATAGGCTGCCAAAACAACCCGTAAGCGATCAGACCCAGCACTGCCACGATTAACGGGCCCACTTTCATCTTCACACGGCAAGGGATTGTCGGGTCGATCCCGGCATTGTCTACCAATGTTTTCAACTGCTTATGAAGTTTTCCCTACTTCATCTCAAGCTCCACACGGACTACAAGGGGAAGGCACCCCCGACAATAAACCTAAAGATCTGGAAAGGGTGGCCGTCATACAACTGTATAGCTATCTAGAGCCGGGGGGCCTCCATGATACAAACAATCCTTGCTTATTTTCGCGGTGCGCTAATTCTCTTCGTGGCCCTGATCCCGCCAACAATACACTTGATTGATAAAACAGGATTTTAACACCGGCGCATAGAATTACATTTTCCAGGTGAAATCGCGGCGACCTTCGGGGTCGCCGTTTTTATTTGTACATAAAAAAACACGCCCCGCGAGGGTGGTACGGGGCGCGTTAGTGACACTGCGTTACGTTCTTGTTATTTGTTTCGCCACTTGCTTGACAAGATATGGAAAAACACACGAGCTGTATATTGTCCTTAGATACGTACTGCTGATTTCATTCTCGGGAACACTCCGAACAACAAACTTGCACACATAAAAAATGCGCTGCTCTCCTGCTCGATTCTGGTACGTCAAGAATGGCTACCGAACAGGAAGGCAACGCAAATAAAAGCAATTCATTGGTGCGTTAACTCTATGCAAGACAATACAGGCTATGCCTGCACAAGCAGGCATCATTTCATGCCTAACCCTTATCAGTTGACTATGGAGGTCGAAGATACAACCGGAAATGCAATATGCAGGCGGGGCAACAGTACCAGCTCCGAATCCGTGTGGGGCTCCTGCTAGCTGTGCATCAAGTGTTATCAGTCTTGTTCCACGCTAGCTCGTCGCATACCGCGGTTCCCAGGACGTCTGCTCAATACGCTGTTCAAGTTCGTCATCTGATGTCTTATCAGCCAGTCCCTCAGCCTGTGCCTGTCGGGCTACTGCCATTGCAATCCGTCGGCTTCTTTTTCTCCTGATCGCGACGCTAACAGGCTGTTATCGCCTCGATCAGGGACATCGTCCGGAACCGGGAACCAAGCTTATTACAGCGGGTCAGCGCAAACAAGCGCAAGCAATTCCTGACAAGTGGACCGCTCATGGTATCCTTTCGCCCGGTTATTGCCCCCCATCGCCCTGATCACCCTGTTTCCTGTCGCGGTACTTGCCACCCCCGGGGCAGCCCAGAGACTCGACCTGACACAGTCAACCGTCGGTATTGCCGCCCTGGCGATTTTTGTGATTGCCTATATCTTTGTGATGGCTGAGGAATTCACACACCTGAGAAAATCCAAACCGGTCATCCTGGCTGCCGGCATCATCTGGGGCATGATTGCCTTCGTCTATGCCGGGAATGGCGATGGTCATAGCATTGAAGAGGCACTGAGGCATAACCTGCTTGAATTCTCTGAACTGTTCCTGTTCCTGCTGGCTGCCATGACCTACGTCAACGCCATGGACGAGCGGCTGGTGTTTCAAACACTGCGCGCCCGCCTGGTGGGTTTGGGATTCGGTTAC
>JBDLIZ010000569.1:0-4226 GCA_039714615.1 Pseudomonadota bacterium
CTGTTTCGTCAGGTTTGAGGTCGAAATAACACCGGACTGGCCTGGATTGATAAATTTCGGCGTGTGATCCTATTTCGCACGAATCGTTGCCGATCCTCACGTACAACCAAAATTGGCCATAATTGTGATTAAGTTCACATCTTTTAGCGCCCTATTGTGATTAAAATAATATAAAGATAATTTAGAAATAGGGAAGGTCTTTCATGGCTGGTGGATGGCTTTACCCTGAGAGAAGATTGCCAGCTGAACTCATTATTCCTAAAAACAAGTCGTCTACATGGTGTAGACAAGGAGAATGGCAATGGCTTGGTGGCGTACTCACATCAGCACCTACGGTGTCGTCTTGGGATTCGAGACGATTGGATTGCCAAACACACTTGCTTGTGGTAGGGTTTTTTCGAGGATAGGTTCGAAAATGCCTTTGAATTTCCTATCCGTTTCAGAAGGAGGTCGATTTAATGAGCGAACATGATAGAGATGACCGCGAGGTCAGGGCCTGCGAGGATTTGGGGCTGACGACCATTCAGGAATTTCTGAAACGCGACTTTAAAGACTTTGAAGTACCCGAAGACGCAGAGTTTCATCTTTCGCCGGCCAATAGCGAATATGAAAGCTGTTTCGCCCGGGTGCAGTTGGACTCCTATGAAGATCTGCAGGCCCTTGGCTTTGTTCCGGTAGGGCTGGCAGAGGACGACGTGCGCAGGGCGATTGAAGCCGATGATGACGAGATATTCAAACTCGCAAACAAGATGATCCGGCAGTCTGTTCAGGGCTGTTCCTGTTCCACTAAAGACGCGCAGATGCCGGTGTCGCAGGCAAGCCCGGTCCGGGCCGTCTACAGCCGTATACGCAAGAAACACAATCCGGCCCTGGCAAAAGTGCTTTCCGGGCATTCCGGCGCGCGCTTGTCATGGGATGACCCCGTCGCCACGATTACGCGGAAATGGGTGGAACTGCTGCCCTTGCACAGGGTCATCGTGGTTGCGATTATCGGCAACATAACCATTGGCCAGAACGCGACGATGATCGTGTCAGGTGTTTCCAGATCCCTGCTGGCTCACAGCATATGGATTCACAGCACCGGACGCCTGACCCATACAGGCTCTTACCTGAAAATCTGGGCGAATTCAATCAGACGGCTTCCGGAGTTTGTCACTGCGGCAGAGCTCGATGAGGCACGCAAAATTGCCCCGATCTGGCAACCAAAATAACCGGGAGATACAGTTATGCCTAATATCATCGCAGACGGTGCAGCGGGTCCAAATGGAGGTCAGGGTTTTGACTTTAACAATGCTGCCGGCACTGGAATCAACGGAAACAACGCCAATTGCAATTGGATTGATGATGATTGCGCCCAGGTCGGAGGACCCGGCGGGCCGGGTGTGCAGGGAGGACAGGGCGGCCCCGGCGGGCCGGGCGCGCATGGCGGAACGATCGATATCGAAGTGAATTCGTTTTCTGTTCTGATAACCCTCTCGGCAAAAGGCGGCACCGGTGGGAAGGGCGGCAAAGGCGGCAAGGGCCAGGATGGCGGCAAGGGTGGAAAAGGCGGAAACGGGGAAGATTGCGAACTGGGGCGGCACGGAGGAAACGGCGGCCCGGGCGGAAACGGTGGGGTTGGCGGCCTGGGAGGTCAAGGCGGCAACGGCGGCACGATTGTCGTGCGCGCGAGAAACGTCGCCGACGGAAACCAGGCGTCGATGAGGGTGGATGCCGGCGGTGGCGGTCAGGGGGGTGATCCCGGCGCACCGGGGCAACCGGGCGCGCCCGGTGACGACGGATCTACAACCGGTGTGTTTTCCACCAGCAGCGATTGCGAGAACATGGGCCCTGTTCCGCAATGGGGCGCTCCGGGCACAAACCCGTCTCCACCATCTCTGGGAAACGGTCCCAACGGATCGCAGGGAACCGCGCAGCTTTTGCAGATCGCGTAGACAGGCAGGATCGGATTCCGAAGGCGAAAAAAGCGGCGGCAGCAAGATTGCCGCCGACATCGCTGGTCAACTCCCATACATCCCGGCCCCAAACCCGCCCCGGCAACAAGACAAATCCTGCTGTCACCCATTCCTTTGCCGACATGCGTTTTTCTGGTTCATCCGGCAAGTGCGTACTTGATACGATCCAAGAGAACTGAGCCGCGATGTTTAGACGTTGTATCCCAGAAGTCGGTGTTGAGCCGCCGAGTTATGGCCTTGTACCGTGTAGAGATGGTGCCCCCATCTTGGACTTGGATATTCGAGCAGAAAGCGCTGAACCAGTCGGCTAACCCCATGTCATCTCTCCAGGTTTCGGAAACACTGCAACCTCCAGTATGTAGTAGACACATGCCACGTCGCTACGGCAAACCAAACCGCTCCTCCCGGGCAACAAGTACCCGGAAAGAGCGTCCCTGGCAGAAGTCTGAAAACCGCCAAGGCCAGTCTATCACGCAACGTGACAAGAATTCATGTCCGCCAGCGACATCTCTCTGCAAAGCATCAGTTAAGCGCTTTTCTTTTGCTTCAACTCCTCATACACCACATCGAGGATGATGTCGGAAAATGCCTTCTGAACGCGATCGTCTCCCATCACCTGGCTGGCCATGTCCTGGTACCGATCCAATCCGTCGATTACATTATCCATAAGTATTTTCTGAAAATCTCCCAGTGCGAATTGCTCCTTGCTGTTGGTCGCAGCCTGCTTGGCCAGCTTATCGTTTTCCAGCATTTTGCCTTTAATATGGTTGGCATATCCCAAAAGATCCGCTTCGGTGAGCTCGCCTTCAAAAAGCTGGTTGAGCTGATGGATGAGTTCGGCTAACGATGCCTTTTCCGGTTCGTGCGGTTTCCCTTTTCCCACTTCGGTTGGCGGCGTCAGTTTTTCATCTTTCTCTCCCAGATGAATTTGACGCTGAGCTAAAGCATCCAGCCGGTAGTGAGTCAGCTCTACGCTGGACAAATCTATCTGGCGGTGCTGATTTTCCTGTTTGATCCAGGGCGCAAGATGCTGAAAAAAGACGTAACGCTTTTCTAAATCGGTATCACCATAGTCGATAACCTGGGAAAGGAAGTCATAGAGACGGACAAAACTGATGATGTCCTTCCGGAAGAGATCCAATTCATCGAGCGCTTTTTTATCCTTGTTTGCCAATGCCGCCTGGCGGCGATCTCGATACCGATCTACGGCCGGCGCGATGTGTGCCTGAAGTTGCCGTTGCCGGCTCTTCGGGTTGAAATAGACATGAGCAAACGCATCGATCTCTGCCTGGGTATAGATGCGGGCATCATCCAGTTTGTTTTGCAATTCATGAATCTGGTTTGGATCGGAAGTCGTCTCCAGCTCGGCCGTCTTGTAATACGGCTCGAACGCCCTCTGAATTTCCGCGGGATCATTGACGAAATCAAGAACGAACGTCTCATTTTTTCCCGGATAGATGCGATTTAACCGCGACAATGTCTGCACCGCCGTCACGCCAGAAAGCTTCTTGTCGATATACATCGCCATAAGAAGCGGCTGATCGAAGCCGGTCTGATATTTGTTGGCCACCAAAAGAACCTGGTATTCATCCGTTGCAAAGGCATCGCGCAGATCACGACCTTTTAGGCCGGGATTCATGTTGCTTTCGCTGAACGGATCCGGGCCGGTTTCTGGATCGTGGACTTCCCCGGAAAACGCCACAAGCGTCGCGAGTTCAGAATATCCCTGATCGGTAATATATTTATCGATTGCCACCTTATATCGAACAGCCTCTTTGCGAGACCCGGTGACCACCATGGCTTTGGCATGGCCTTGCAAACGCTGTGCGACATTGGCACGGAAATGCTCGACGATGATGGCGACTTTTTGGCTGATATTGTACGGATGAAGCCGCACCCAATGCGCCAACTCTTTAATGCCTTTGCTCTTCTCCAGCTCTTCCTCTTCATAATCCTTTCCGTCGTGAGCGAGCTTGTACGCGAGCTTATACGGCGTATAGTTCCGGAGCACGTCCAAGATAAAGCCTTCATCAATCGCCTGTTGCATGGAATAGACATGAAACGGCTCTGGCAGGCCTGATGGTCCCGTCCTTCCGAACATTTCGATGGTTTTTGCCTTTGGCGTAGCGGTAAAGGCGAAAAAGCTGATGTTTTTTGGCTGCTTTCTGGCCTCTGTTCCGTCCTCCCCTAATCGAGCGTAATCAAGCTCAAAAATCCCACGCTTCATTAGGCCACATTGTGAAAGGGTCCCGGAGATAGTCTGGGATAGGA
>JBDLIZ010000570.1:0-4221 GCA_039714615.1 Pseudomonadota bacterium
CCCACCTGGCGAGGGCCCAACAGGGCTACAGCGGGAAACTGGCGTAAACGGGTATCCAGCCTGGAAGTGAGTTGACGTTTGATCATCCTTGCAATTCTGGCACTATATTCCATAATTGCAAGGAAGATTATGCCGCGCCACGTACTGTAAACGAGCGAACTCGGGACAGACACAGAGTAAATTCAGGTAACAGCATGATGCTTCATAACGGCTGCCACCCCGCAATCAGCAACAGGAAGACTTTCCCATGAATACACTCATCACCTTCCTCGGCCGCGTCCCCAAGGGGGAGAATGGCTATCGCACCACCAGTTACGACTTCGGCGACGGCAGTCAATACGACCCAACCGCTTTTTTCGGCTGGACACTGCTGGAAAGGGACCGACCCGATCGCCTGGTTGTTCTGGGCACGGCCGGCAGCATGTGGGACCATCTTTTTGAGAGCGATTTCGACTTCGGCGCCGAGGCCGAGGAGGAGCGCCTCGCTCTCACCGAGGGCGTGGAAAAACAGACCGTCACCGCCGATCTGCTGGACTCACTCGCCCCAATGCTCGGGCGTCGGCTCGGGATCGAAGTAAGGCTCGAGCTTATACCGTTCTGCCGCACCGCTGATGAGCAGGTGAAGCTGTTGCGTGTGTTGGCCGACCACGTGGGTAATGGCGCTGAGGTCGACCTGGATGTGACCCACGGCTACCGCCATCTGCCCATGCTGGGGTTGCTGTCCGCCCTGCACCTGCGCCGGGTACGCGATGCCCAAATCCGTCACATCTGGTATGGCGCCTATGACCCGGATACAGAGAAGGCGCCGGTCCATGACCTCAATGGCCTGCTTGAGATCGCCGACTGGCTGGAGGCATTAGCCGTCTATGATCACACCGGTGACTATGGTGTTTTCGGCACGCTGTTGGGCAAGGAGATCGGCGGCGAGCTGGAAGATGCCGCCTTCCTGGAAACCGTCAATCGCATCGGCCAGGCGCGTTCTCGGGTACGCTCGGTACTGAAGAAGATAGAGGGCGAGGCGCTGCCCGGCGGTCCGGCGGCGGCACTGTTCCGCCCGGAACTCGAGCGGCGGCTCGCCTGGGCCGAGGTCGAGCATTTTTATGCGCGCCAGCGCCAGCTCTGCCTGGAGTACCTGGACCGGGGCCGTTACCAGAAAGCAGTGCTGGTCGGCTGGGAGGCCTTCACGACACGTCTGTTGCAGGAGCATGGAGGGCTCAATCCCCTTAATCACGACCATCGCAAACAGGTATGCGAAAAGTTCGAAGAACGGGAACGCAATATGAAACCGCGCAGCACCAAATGGCTGCACTACGACAACCTGCGACGGCTGCGCAACGCCATCGCACATGGCAGCGAACCCAAAGGTGATGAAGTACAAAGTGCCCTATCCGGTGCGCAGGCCATGCGTAGTTTTCTGCATCCATTGCTTGAACACCTACTCCCCGAGCCATGACCGCATCACCGCAAGCCTGCCGAACCTGTCAAACCCGGTTGCCCGGCATACACTCCGGGTATGGAAAAAACCGCGCTCTACCTGGCAGCCTACGACATCCGCGATCCCAGCCGCTTGCGGCATGCGCTGGATGTACTGCTCGACTTCGCCCTGGGCCGGCAAAAATCCGTGTTCGAGTGCCCCCTCGATGGCAATGAGCCCAGTGAACTGATCGAACGGATTCAGGCGGTCATCGACCCGGATGAGGATCGCTTTGCCCTGGTGCGTCTGGACCGCCGCTGTAAGACCCATGCGCTCGGACGGGGGGTTGCGGTAGAGCTAGGCAATCTCTTCTATATCGGGTGATCGTCAGATGGCATCCACTCTCTATCTCGATCACAGAGGACTTGCACTGGACCTGCGGGGAGAGGCACTGATCATTCACCAGGAAGGCGAGTATCTGCGAAGTCTCCCGCTGAGCCTGGTGGATCGTATCGTCTGCCGCTCGAGTGTCGCCCTCAAGACCAGCCTGCTGGCGAACCTGGCGCGCAGGGGGATCGGCATCAGCCTGTTCGGGGGACGAAAAGGACGCCACTGCGCCCATCTGGCGCCCTCAGGGACTCAGGACGTGGAGCGGCGGCTGGCGCAGTACCGACACTACCTCGATCCCCAATCCAGAATGCAATGGTCCGTTCGCCTGGTCGCGCACAAACTGCTGCGCCAGCAGCGGTTGCTGAAACAGGCGCTGATGCGCCGGCCCGATCTACGATTGCCCCTTTTCAAGGGCATCGAGCGAATTGCCAGCCTCAGGCAGCGCCTTGAACAGGAAACCTTCAGTTCCATCGACAGGTTGCGGGGTATCGAAGGCGCCGCCGCCCACCACTACTTTACCGCCTATGCGAGCCTGATGCCGCCCGCCCTGGCATTTTCCGGGCGCAACCGCCGGCCGCCACGGGACCCGGTAAACGCCTTGCTGTCGCTCGGTTACACCCTGCTGCACGGAGAGGTCCAGCAGGCCATAGAGTCGGTAGGGCTCGACCCCTGGCTGGGTCTCTACCATGAACCCGCCCATGGCCGCGCATCCCTGGCATGCGATCTGGTGGAGGTCTATCGCCCGCAGGTGGACGAATTGACCTGGGAGCTGGCCCGGGATCGCATCCTGCGGGAACACCATTTCTCCACCAGCGATGAGGCCTGTCTGCTGAATAAAGAAGGGCGGTCGCTCTACTACCCAGCGTTTGAAACCAGGGCGCAAAGACTCCGCCCGCGCCTGCGCAGGGTCGCGCTCTATCTGGCCAGGGAGCTGCAAACCCAATGAATCTGAAGCCCCTCTATATCCACGCCACCAGACCCTATCAGGTCAAACTGACGCAACCCGCGTTGTGCGTCAAAACAAAGACGAAAGCCAATCGCTATTACCCCTTGAAAAACATTGAACGTATCCAGGTCAGCGGACCCGTCGAATGGGATACCTCGGCCCTGCTGGCCTGTGCGGAGTCGAAGATCAGCGTCCAGTTCGTCAACGCGCAGGGGGAAACCCGGGGCCGCCTGGTCGGCGCCGGCAAGGTCAACCACAGCCTGCCGGAAAACCTGCAACGATTGATCAACAGTCCGGGTTGGGAGGCGAGGTATCGCCAGTGGTGCTGGGCACGCAGCCTGCAGACCCAGAGATATGTCGCCTACCAACTGGGCTACTCATACCGGGAGGCCAGGGATTTTGCCGACCTGCCCAAATGGAGCGAAGCGAGGCTCACCAACCGGACGAAGGACAGCTCGGCCCGTAAGGCCCTGCAGTGGCTGCACGGTGACCTCTATGGTTTTGTCACCCAATATCTGCAGCACAACGGTGTGTGGAACAGCAGCCCATTGATGCTGGAGGAACCCATCGATCTCGCCAGGGATATAACGAGCATCCTGCAGTGGATATTGCTGGTGGTACGGCAGAGAGAATTCAAAGCCGATGGCAATCATCGGGCCATCACTCGCCGGCATGTCGCCGGGTGGTTTGCGCATAATCGAGGCTATATGAAATATCAGGTCGCGCGGATGATAAATCTGCTGGAAATCTGGATTGTGGAGTCGAGCTGATGCCGGTCAACGAACAGCGGGATCACATCATCGCCTATGACATCGGCGAGCCACGCCGTTTGGGAAGGATACATCGCTATCTGAAAAAGCGCGCGATGCCGATCCAGTACTCGGTATTCCTGATCAGATGTAACGCGGAACAACTGCACGGGATCATCCAGGAACTGGACGACATGATCGATCCGGAAAGGGACGATATCCGTTTCTACACCTTGCCAAGAAAACCCCAGGTCATTACTCTGGGCCAGCAGGGCATGCCTGAAGGACTTCAATTATTGAGTGGAACCGGGAATGACTATGAAAAAATGTTGTAAACTTTTCGGGAGACGGCAATACTGTCAAAGGCATGCATATCTTTCTGATAAAAAGCATGTTATTGATGCGAGCGGTTGAAAAAGCAGACCCAATAGAAAGGGGATTAAGACTCAGAGGTGTCAGCGGTTACATCGCGCTCGACATTGTTGAAAAAGCAGACCCAATAGAAAGGGGATTAAGACGTCAAAATCCTGAGCTAATTGTTCAATACGGGTGTTGAAAAAGCAGACCCAATAGAAAGGGGATTAAGACTTGCTGATGCTTTCTATCAAGCTGTGTGTTTTTGTTGAAAAAGCAGACCCAATAGAAAGGGGATTAAGACGACGGTAAACTGAGCCTATGGATGGATGCCCAGGTTGAAAAAGCAGACCCAATAGAAAGGGGAT